>NZ_WXWK01000118.1:0-80133 GCF_009904835.1 Vibrio sp. V33_P6A3T137
AGATAGGATTGAGTATTAATAATATTCTATATCTATCACTTACTGCATGACAATCATCCAGCAAGCGACAGAATGATAGAGAAAAAAGCTAAGATAAACAAGCTTTATTTACCAGAAGCTGCCTCGGCGCTTTGCTCGAGCAATGATATTTTCTGGCATCCTCATTTCTAATCCTTGTCGCAGCAAGGTAATTCGATTATGAGTTCGCTGATCGGCAGTCACGGAATTGTATAACCAACGATAGGCATCTTCATAATCTAACGGGCTACCATGATCGCGTAATAACAGCTCAGCAAGATGAATCCGAGCATTAAGATTGCCCATCGCCGCCGCTTCACGAAGATACGGAATGGCTCGCTCTCTATCTTGCTGGACCAACGTGCCTCGCGAATAATAACGACCAAGCTGTTCTAGGGCACTGGCTAATCCTTGATGGGCAGCATTTTCCATATAATATAAGCCCAGCTCAACATCTTGTTCAACGCAAACGCCCCACGCCAGCATATCACCATATAAAAACTCGTACGCAGGCAGACTGATCCGAGTTGCACGAGCAACAATGTCCTCAACCAACTGGCAGCGATCGGCTTTCAGTCGCTCCAAGTGTTGGTTCTGTTCAATCAGTTTGATTAGCTCAGCTTCAGAATAAATCGGCACAGGCTCTTTAACATCCGCCACGTTGGCGTGACCGAAGGAAGAGTGAAATGCGAATAATATAGAAGCGGCTACCGTACGTAGCTTCATACTTGCACTCTTGGTTGAATCCGATAGCCATAATAGTATAGCGCGACAGCGCGCAAGGGCTCGGCTTGATTCTTGTATCGGCAGCCCTAGCATTCACTTTAGGATAAATTGCCTCTTTGCGGCAACTTTTTGCCACCAAGACCAAGAGTATGAAGAATGAGGCATAAAAAAAGCTGGCGAAGCGCCAGCTTTTTAAATAGAGAAATCGTCAAGCGAATCAAAAAATCACACGTTAAATGGGTGTACTTTGATGATCGTTTCGTTACGGTCTGGGCCCGTTGAAATAATATCAATTGGCACGCCCGTCAACTCTTCAATGCGTTTAATGTAATTAATCGCCGCTTGAGGTAATGATTCAATTGATGTCGCGCCAAAAGTATTTTCTGACCAACCTGGCATGGTTTCGTAAATAGGCGTCACCGCCTCGAAAGCATCTGCTGCCATTGGTGATACCTGTGCAACAGAACCATCCGGCATTTGATAACCCGTACAGATTTTTAGCTCTTCCAGTCCATCAAGTACATCTAACTTGGTTAAGCAAAAGCCAGTGACTGAGTTAATTTGAATCGCACGGCGCATAGCCACCGCATCAAACCAACCACAACGACGTTTACGGCCCGTCGTCGCGCCAAATTCATGACCTTTAGTACCTAAGTGGTTACCTACTTCATCATCCAATTCTGTTGGGAAGGGACCCGCACCAACACGAGTACAGTAGGCTTTTGCAATACCTAAGATATAACCTAGATGACGAGGGCCAAAACCTGAACCAGCAGCTACACCACCAGCGGTCGTGTTAGAAGACGTTACATAAGGATAAGTACCGTGGTCAATATCCAACAGCGTACCTTGTGCACCTTCAAACATGATCTTGTCGCCACGCTTGCGGGCTGCATCCAATTCATCCGTCACATCGATGACCATAGAGGTCAACAATTCAGCGTACCCTTGGACTTGAGCTAAGACGTCGTCATAGCTCACTGGATCTACTTTATAAAAATGCTCTAGCTGGAAGTTATGGAATTCCATGACTTCTTTAAGTTTTTCAGCAAAGGAAACCATGTTGAACAAATCGCCAACACGCAGACCACGACGCGCCACTTTATCTTCATAAGCAGGACCAATGCCGCGACCTGTGGTACCAATGGCTTTTTTGCCACGAGCCAGTTCACGCGCTTGATCAAGAGCGATATGATAAGGAAGAATCAAAGGACAAGCTTCAGAAATAAACAGACGCTCCTTAACAGGAATGCCACGCTCTTCAAGCGGTGTCATCTCTTTGATTAATGCATCGGGTGACAGAACCACGCCATTACCAATGATGCATTTTACGTTGTTGCGGAGAATACCGGACGGAATTAAGTGAAGAACGGTTTTTTCACCGTCGATGACTAGAGTATGTCCAGCGTTATGGCCACCTTGATAGCGAACCACATATTTGGCATCTTCTGTTAAAAGGTCAACTATCTTGCCTTTACCTTCGTCACCCCACTGGGTGCCTAGAACGACTACGTTATTTCCCATCTTTCCAAGTCTGATTGCTAGTTAAAAAAGGATTCTAGCACCGAATCCTTCGACTTGCAGTTATTTTTTAAACGCGTGGCAATTGCCAGTCGCCAGTAGTGAGACACTGATGAAAATCAACCTGACACTCAGAAGGCATCGCCGCGTTTATTCATCAGCATAAATTTTTACCGAGCAAATCCCATCACGGTCAATCGCCGCACGATACATGCCGGAACTGTTCATCGCAAAATGAATGTGGCCCTGTTGATCAATAGCGATCAATCCTCCTTCGCCTCCCACTTGCTTGAGTTCACCTTGAATAACCGTCTCACAGGCGGTGACGAGGTCTTGTTGCAGGTAACGCATTCGAGCGGCGACTTCTCCCGCTACCTGATAGCGAATAAAATATTCACCCACTCCAGTGGCTGAGATAGCCACATTACCATTTTCAGCCAGCGTACCTGCGCCAATGATCGGCGAATCCCCGACGCGTCCATAGCGCTTGTTGCTGATGCCACCTGTACTGGTCGCCGCCGCCAAATTACCCTGTTGATCGAGCGCAACCGCACCCACGGTGCCATATTTCTTATCATCTGGATAAACCGATTCAGATAACGCCGTTTGATCACTGGCTTTCATGGCTAATAATTGCTCATAACGTCGCTCAGTAAAAAAATAGTCCTGTTCGGTATACGTATGGCCCTGCGCAAAAGCAAAGGCTTCTGCTCCTTCCCCAATCAAAAATACATGCTCACTGTGCAATAGCACATCTCTCGCCAGAACAACCGGATTTTTGATGTGTTTTACCCCAGCAATCGCGCCAACGCGCCGTTGTTGACCATCCATCACCGCGGCATCCATCTCAACCATTTCTTGATGAGTCAAGACGGAGCCTTTGCCAGCATTAAATAACGGCGAATCTTCAAGTAAAGTAACAGCAGCGACAACCGCATCTAGCGCATCGCCGCCTTGCTCTAAGTGCTGATGTCCCGCGCGCACCGCCGCCTCTAAGGTTTGGGTTATTTCTTGCTGCAGTGAAGCGCTCATCTGCTCACGCAAGATAGTGCCAGCTCCGCCATGAATGGCGATTGCAAAAGGAGATTTCATCGTAGAGTTCCTTTAAAAAAAGCGCTAACCGCAGAACAGTTAACGCTTTCAATATCGACAAACTTACACGATTTCCGAATACCAATCGGTCTTAGCCGCTCGTTTCCATCGTAATAAGTTATCTTTGGCTATCGATTAATGAGAGCCGCAGCTACCGCCACCACAGCAGCCTTCTTTTTCTTGTCCATGATGGTGATGACCTTCGCCACCGCAGCAACCATCGTGATCGTGGTCATGCCCATGGTCGTGACCACAGCCACCAGCATGATGAATGTGACCATGCTCAAGCTCTTCAGCTGTCGCTTCACGTAGCGCAATCACTTCAACATCAAACGTCAAGGTCTGGCCGGCTAACATGTGGTTACCATCAACCACCACTTCATCACCATCGACTTCGGTGATCTCAACAGGGATAGGACCTTGATCGGTATCAGCTAAGAAACGCATACCGACTTCCAACTCATCCACACCTTGGAAAACATCCGCAGGAACACGTTGTACTAGCGCATCACTGTGTTCACCGTAAGCATCTTCTGGTGCGACAGTAGCGCTAAATTTATCACCGATAACTTTACCTTCTAGCTCACGCTCAAGACCAGTGATTAGGTTGTTGTGACCATGTAGATACTCCAGTGGGGCTTCCACTGTTGATTGGTCTACGACCACGCCATCTTCCATTTTTACTTGGTAGGCAATGCTCACAACCATATTTTTTTCAATTTTCATAACGGCTCCAAGGAGGTTGGTTTTGTTTTGCTCATCTCAGATTAAGAGAGAGATGAGCAATATTATGAAGATTATACACTGAAACTCAATTATTCTGGTTTAAAAATCCCAATCATTTGCTCAGTAGCATGTTGGCTTTTTTCTACCGATTGCGGTTTACGTTGCTCTGCGTAATCACATTCTACACACTCAACCAGCTCAATATTATTCTCTATCCACCAGCGCAGTGTGTCTTGTGTTTTACAATTTGGGCAACTGGCTCCAGCAATAAAACGTTTTTTTGTGCTCACTATTTCGTCCTACGTTTTTCCCAATAATCACGAGCTTGACGATCATTTGCCATCTCTCGTCCAAAAATCTCTTCCAGCTCTTTACGAGCCGCTTTAGTCCGTAACGTTAAGTTTTTATCATCACTGTGCTGCGGCAATAATTCTTTAAGCATCGTGACATCCAACCGCCGAAAGTGCGCTTCTGCTCGTTTCGCTTGATAAGGGTGCATGCCTAATTGCACAAGTACTTGGCGGCCTAAATCTAAAGCGCCAAGAAACGTCTCTCGAGAATGTCCTGCGATACCGTGGCTTAATAATTGATAGGCCTCTACCTGACTTCGCGCCCGTGCTAAGATTTTTAATTGTGGGAAGTGCTGTTGACACAAAGTCACAATCCGCATCACTTCATCGGGTTCATCGGTACAGATCACTATCGCCTCTGCCTGTGCAGCCCCCGCAGAGCGCAACAGTTCAAGGTGGGTCGCATCGCCATAAAACACCTTATAACCATATTTACGCAGCAGTTTAATTTGGCTGGCATCACTCTCTAATACGGTAATTTTAATCTTATTGGCGTACATTAATCGGCCAACGATCTGTCCAAAGCGACCAAAACCAGCGATGATCACTTGCGGAGTTTGATGGCCAATCGTGTTGTCAGGCTCCTCTTCAGGGCTATTTAACGTCTGGCTATAATAGAAGGTTTGGAGTTTGAGCAATAATGGGGTCGTCATCATCGAGACACTGATCACTAAAACCAGCAACGCTGACTGACTAGCCGTGAATAATTGCCCCTCCGTCGCGGCCGTCAAAATGACAAAACCAATTTCTCCGCCTTGACTCAAAATCAACGCACTGCGACTGCGTGCTTTCGAGCGCACTTTAGCTAGACGCGCTAAACCATACATGATCGCCATTTTGACACTGATTAACCCGATCACCAGCAGACTGACCAGCCACCACTCCTGCCACAGTAAGGCGATATTAACCGACATGCCCACGGCGATAAAAAATAGCCCCAACAGTAAGCCTTTAAAAGGCTCAATGGCTGTACTTAACTCATGACGAAACTCACTTTCCGCAAGCAGCATGCCTGCCAGAAAAGCCCCTAAGGCCATCGACAAACCCAGCTTTTCCATCAATAAGGCAATCGCAATAACCAACAATAGCGAGGCTACGGTAAATAGCTCGCGCACTTGGCTATTCACCACCCACCGAAATAAAGGCTGCAATAGGAAATGCCCAGCCATTAATAGCCCTGCTACCCCTGCCAACATCCACATTAATGGCAAGCTGTCACCCGTTGTTTGGCCGGCAAAAATGGCAACTAAAGCGAGCGTTGGAATAACCGCTAAATCTTGAAACAGCGACACGGCAAATACCGTGCGTCCCGTATCACTTAAGGTTAACCGCATTTCATCAATGGTACGTAGCGCTATTGCCGTCGATGATTGAGCAAGAATCAACCCAACCGTGATACTCACTGGCCAAGAGAAACCGTACATCCATAAACCGCTCGCGAGCACGCTACTGGTGATTAACATCTGTGACCCACCCTGCCCAAGGATCGGTCCTTTCATTTGCCACAATCGCTTAGGGTTTAGCTCTAAGCCAATCAAAAATAGCAGCAGTACCACACCAAATTCGGCAAAGTTCAAAATCGCATTAACATCAGTGATAAGCTTAAAACCCCAAGGACCAATCACAATCCCGGCGAGTAAGTAGCCCAAAATAGCCCCAAGCCCTAAACGTTGAGCAATCGGTACTGCGACCACGGCAGCCGTCAAAAAAATCACCGAACTGGACAGCCAATCAGTCATCATGACGTAACCCTTCTAGCCAAGCGACATACTGATCAGCATGTTGCCTGCGTTCAGCATCACTGATGTGCCTTGCCCAATACATCACTAACGGATCAATCCAGCGCATACGACATAACGCGGCGGTTAATTCAAAAGGTTGTAGAATTTCACTCAATGGATAACGATTGTATCCCTCAGCACTAAAAGCCTCTCGATGCCCACCGGTCGTGATCACGCTTCGCCAACACTTACCTTGCAGCGCACTTTCTGGTCCAAAGGCAAAACCTTTACCGAGCACTTTATCAATCCACTCTTTTAATAATGCAGGACACGAATACATGTACAACGGGTGTTGAAAGACAATCACATCAACTTCCAGTAAACGTTGATGCTCTTGATTCACATCGATAAAAAAATCGGGATAGGTCGCGTACAGATCAAGTACTTCAACATGAGGCAAAGCGATAATTCGTTCAATCAGCAGACGATTAGCCAGCGAGTGATCAGGGTCGGGGTGAGCGTAAATAACCAATACCTTGGGTCGATCGGCGGTGCCCACTTGATGATGGGAGGATGCGTTCTCTTTATCCTTATCCTTGGTCATTCCTTGATTCTCTTTAATAGATGCGAACGGTCGATAGAGCAACCAACGGATTTCCTTATCGTAAGCGGCTCAACAGTAACACAAATTGTAGCCTTAAAGCCGACCAAGCGATAGCCGAGCATGTAACGAGCCAATGTCGCTAAACGATAGAGAACAGCCTAGGAAGACCATCAACGAATCGGTATAATCATCGACATTGATCAAGATTACTCCTACTATTCGCGGCGACATACACGGCTAACTAGACACGACTCTTTATGATTATCTTCTCTGACATTCAATTACTCCGTGGCGGAAAACCGCTGCTTGATAAAACCTCAGCCACTATTCATCCCGGCGATAAAGTCGGTTTAGTCGGTAAAAACGGCTGTGGTAAATCAACACTATTTGCATTAATGAAAGAGGAGTTATCGATTGATGCCGGCTCATTTAATCAACCGGCTCACTGGGAGTTGGCTTGGGTTGCCCAAGAAACGCCCGCTTTAGAGCGACAAGCTTTAGAATACGTGATTGATGGTGATCGAGAATATCGTCGCTTAGAACAACAACTCCGTGAAGCAGAACAGCAAGATAATGGCACCCGTGTTGCCGAGTTGCATGGTCATATTGAAACCATTGGTGGTTACAGCATTCAAGCGCGCGCTGCCGAACTGCTGGATGGTTTAGGTTTCAGTCAACAACAAATGAGTTGGAATTTAACCCAATTTTCTGGTGGCTGGCGCATGCGTCTTAACCTTGCCCAAGCGCTGATCTGTCGCTCTGATTTATTGCTCCTCGACGAGCCCACTAACCACCTCGATTTAGATGCAGTGATGTGGCTTGAGCGTTGGCTACAAAGCTATCCTGGTACGCTACTGTTGATCTCTCACGATCGTGATTTTCTTGACCCGATCGTCAATCGGATTATTCATATTGAAAATCAACAGCTCAATGAGTACACCGGTAACTACTCATCGTTTGAAGTGCAACGCGCGCAAAAGCTAATGCAGCAACAAGCGCAATATCAAAAACAGCAAAAGCAGATGGCACATATGCAAAGCTACATTGATCGCTTTCGCTATAAAGCCTCAAAAGCGCGCCAAGCACAAAGCCGAATTAAAGCACTGGAAAAAATGGAGCAAGTTTTACCAGCGCAATTTGATAACCCGTTTAGCTTTGAGTTCCGTCAACCTGCCGCCTTGCCTAATCCGATTTTAATGATGGATAACGTGGCTGCCGGATATGACGATCGGCTGATCCTCGAAAAGATTCGTCTTAACTTAGTCCCGGGTAGCCGAATTGGTTTGCTAGGTCGTAATGGCGCGGGTAAATCAACATTAATTAAACTGCTCTCCAGTGAACTGAAACCGCAAAGTGGCGATCTCACTTACTCTCAAGGCGTGAAAATCGGCTACTTTGCCCAGCATCAGTTGGAAACATTACACCCACAAGAAACGCCGTTGCAGCACATGATGCAAATTGCCCCTGATAAAACCGAACTTGAGCTGCGCAATTATTTAGGCAGTTTTGGTTTTCAGGGTGAAAAATCGCTAGAAAAAGTGGCCCCTTTCTCCGGTGGCGAAAAAGCCCGTTTGGTGCTGGCGCTGATTGTGTGGCAAAAACCTAATCTGTTGTTGTTGGACGAACCCACCAACCATTTAGATTTAGACATGCGCCAAGCCTTGACCTTTGCCTTACAAAGCTTTGAAGGTGCAATGGTTATCGTCAGTCATGACCGCTACCTATTACGCGCGACCACTGACGAGCTGTATTTAGTGCATGATCAGCAAGTCGCTCCTTTTGATGGTGACTTAACCGATTACTACAAATGGCTAACCGATCAGCAGAAAATTGCCCGCAAAGAAGCCCAAGCGACTCAGCCAGTCAAAGACAGCACCAACAGTGCTGCGGCGAAAAAAGAGCAAAAACGTCGCGAAGCTGATTTTCGTAAACAAACCGCGCCAATTCGCAAAAAATTGACACAGTTAGAAGAGAAAATGGATAAATTGAATGCCATTCTCGCCCAAGCCGAGTTAAATCTCTCTGAGGCCAGTTTGTATGACGCAGAGAACAAAGCCCAATTAACCGAAGTGATTGCTAATCAAGCGTCAGCAAAAAGCGCGCTTGAACAAGTAGAAAGTGATTGGATGGCCGAGCAAGAACATCTTGAACAACTGGAACAGGAATTCACTCAGTAATGATCCCAACGCACGCGTATTCATCATTAACGTTAGAAGGCTTATGGCAATTTAGCCTCGACTATTATGCGGTTAATGAAGTAAAAGAAGCGTGCTTGTGTCTGCAAAACCAGTTTCAGGGGAATGTTAATTTACTCTTGCTGCTCAAGTGGTTAGACGAACAACAACTCAGTATTAACGACTCAGAATGGCCACGCTTATTGGCGTGTTTAAGTCATTCAGAAAGCTTAGTTCACTCTTTTCGTGAGTTGCGCCGTAAACTAAAGTCTCACCTATCAGAAACACTGTACCGTGAAGCGCTACAGTTTGAATTGCGGTTAGAAAAACAGCAACAAGCAGAGCTGATCGGCTGCGTACAGGGATTCCGATTATCCCCGACCAAAGACCTAGCGTTGACTGAGCGCTACTGTCGACAACTTGGCGCTGAGCATTTGATCTCTCTATTCTCTACCCCGGTAAAACCAACATGATGCTCATAAAGAATTGAGGTTTTTGATGTCGCCGTTTACTGCCGCGAAGGGATTAACCAACCCACATTTACAAACCCTACTACCGCGCTTAATTCGTCGAGCGGCTTGCTTTACGCCGGTTTGGCAAACCTTAACCACGCCAGATAACGATTTTCTTGATTTAGCATGGAGTGAACCAGCCCTCCCCGGTGTCGATAAACCCATTTTTGTCTTATTTCACGGTTTAGAAGGCAGTTTTTATAGCCCTTATGCTAATGGCTTAATGGATGCGTTTGCTCGACATGGTTGGCTATCGGTGATGATGCATTTTCGAGGCTGCAGCGGAAAACCCAACCGCTTAGCTCGAGCTTACCATTCGGGTGAAACGGAAGACGCGCGTTTCGTACTTGAATACCTACGAGCGCAATTCCCTCAGCGTACCATCATTGCAACTGGAGTCTCTTTAGGCGGTAATATGCTGGTCAACTATTTGGCGCGCTATCGGGATGATCCGATTGTCGATGCGGCAACCATCATTTCCGCACCACTGGATTTAGCGGCGTGTTCGCAACGCATTGAACAGGGCTTTTCAAAAATTTATCGCCGTTATTTACTCTCATCATTAAAAAATAATGCGTTAAGAAAAGCCCCATTGCTACAAAATGAGCTAGGTTTAACCACGCAATCCATTCGTCAAGTAAGCAAGCTCTATCAATTTGATGATTTGATCACCGCACCGCTACACGGCTTTAAAGATGCGCAAGAGTACTATCAACAATGCTCAGGACTCATGAAATTAGGCGCGATTACTATCCCTACGCTGATCATTCATGCTGCCGATGATCCGTTTATGACTGAAGCAGTGATCCCGCGCGGTCCTTTAAACCCACAGATTAACTACCAATTATTTGAACACGGTGGCCATGTTGGCTTTTTAGCTGGCAGCTTACGTCAACCTAGGTTCTGGCTTGAGCAGGCTTTGCCGAGTTACTACGCTAATTGGCGACAGAAATAAAAATTAGCGTCATTTAGCGTCATATGGCAGCAAAATATCGTAAAACAGAGATTATCAGTTCATAAAATCATGAGGTATTTATGATCGTTCCTTGGCAACATATCGCCAGTGACACTCTAGACAATTTAATTCGTGAGTTTGTATTACGCGAAGGCACTGACTACGGTGAAAGTGAAATCAGCTTACAAGACAAAATCGATCAAGTCATCGCTCAACTGCGCAGTGGGCAAGCGATGATCGTCTATTCTGAGTTACACGAAACGATCGATATCAAAAGTACCGCACGCTGACGGTAAAAATCGGCGTTTTCTGCTGCGTTTTTTCCATGATATAGTGAAACCAGCCATGGGCTTTGCCCCTCAAGGATCAACAGACAAGGTATGTCATGTCAGCAAAACACCCCATTATTGCGGTCACCGGTTCATCAGGCGCTGGTACAACGACCACATCAGAAGCTTTCCGCAAAATGTTCAATATGATGAACATTAAACCCGCTTGGGTGGAAGGTGATAGCTTCCACCGCTTCACTCGTCCAGAAATGGATATTGAAATTCGTAAAGCAAGAGAACAAGGTCGACATATTAGCTACTTCGGTCCGCAAGCGAATGACTTCCCTGCTCTGCAGGATTTTTTCCGCCAATATGGCAAAACGGGCGCAGGACAAATTCGTCGTTATCTGCATACTTTTGATGAAGCCGTCCCCTATAATCAGATGCCTGGTACCTTCACACCTTGGCAGCAGTTGCCTGATGATACCAATGTCTTATTTTATGAAGGCTTACATGGCGGAGTGGTCGATGGTGACATTAATGTCGCGCAACATGTCGATTTTTTGATTGGCATGGTTCCAATTGTCAATTTGGAATGGATCCAAAAATACGTGCGCGATACTCGTGACCGCGGCCATTCTCGTGAAGCCGTCATGGATTCTATCGTTCGCTCAATGGACGATTATCTGAATTACATTACCCCTCAGTTTTCGCGTACGCACATTAACTTTCAACGAGTGCCTACGGTCGACACCTCAAATCCTCTCAATGCGAAAGGCATCCCGAGTTTAGATGAAAGCTTTGTGGTGATCCGTTTACGCGGAATAAAGAATGTCGATTATCCCTATTTACTGGCAATGATTGATGGCTCGTTTATGTCGCGTCACAACACGATTGTGGTTCCTGGCGGCAAAATGGGCTTTGCTATGGAACTTATCGTGCAACCCTTACTCCAGCAATTAATTGAATCCGGAAAAATTGGTTGAGATTGCCTTATCTTGACCTGATGAGTAAGAAATTCGCATAATCGGTCAGGCTACGGTCTTATTAACACGATTACTTTTCATACCGTGATCATGTGCACGTTTTTGCGTAAAATATCCATGGTTTGATACGATTAAAATCAAGAAATCGCGTTCGAAAAAGGATACTATTCCTTACCGAACACAAGATAGCTTGCAGCCATTAG
This sequence comes from Vibrio sp. V33_P6A3T137, assembly GCF_009904835.1. NCBI lineage: Bacteria > Pseudomonadati > Pseudomonadota > Gammaproteobacteria > Vibrionales > Vibrionaceae > Vibrio > Vibrio sp. V33_P6A3T137. The sequence continues at coordinate 11,858 of NZ_WXWK01000118.1, forward strand.
GAAGTCCTCTTATTCTAGTTAATCCATTAAGGCTTCGCTAAAATATACGGACAGCAGCGAGCGTACCCTGCAGAGGAAGTGAGATATTATGGTTCTAGGTAAACCTCAAACCGACCCAACACTAGAGTGGTTCCTTTCACATTGTCATATTCATAAGTACCCTTCAAAAAGCACGCTGATCCATGCGGGCGAAAAAGCGGAAACCTTGTACTACATTGTTAAAGGTTCTGTTGCGGTACTAATTAAAGACGAAGAAGGTAAAGAGATGATTCTTTCTTACCTTAACCAAGGTGATTTCATCGGCGAGCTTGGTCTGTTCGAAGAAGATCAAGAACGTACCGCTTGGGTTCGAGCTAAATCCCCTTGTGAAGTCGCGGAAATTTCTTTTAAGAAGTTCCGTCAATTGATTCAAGTTAACCCCGATATCCTGATGCGTCTATCAGGGCAAATGGCTCGTCGCCTACAAGTGACCAGCCAAAAAGTCGGTGATTTGGCGTTCCTTGATGTGACTGGTCGTATTGCACAAACTCTACTAAACCTAGCAAAACAACCCGATGCAATGACTCACCCTGATGGGATGCAAATCAAAATCACTCGTCAAGAAATTGGTCAAATCGTTGGTTGCTCTCGTGAAACCGTTGGCCGGATTCTGAAAATGCTTGAAGAGCAAAATCTGATATCAGCACACGGTAAAACCATCGTGGTCTACGGCACTCGTTAACCTCTGGTTTAACATGCTTAAAGCCTGAATAAGCTACTTTAGTTGACCTAAAGTAGCTTTTTTGTTGTTCATCGTTGGCTACCCGTTCCGTTTTTTTTACTAACGAAGATCGGTACTTTCAAAGATTTTATCTGCTGAAGCCGCCACAAAGCCGCTATACAGTTGACCGTTCGCCATCGGATAACGTTTAGCGAACTCATAAAAACCACCAGGGATCACTTCAACACCGTCGTTAAACGAGACTGGCACCTTATCAGCCATAGTCGAGGACTGTTCTAGTAATACTTCTGGTGTGCCTTTCACTTCACCGCCATTTTCATTGATAGTAAAGCCCGCCTGACGCAGATGATCATTGACCGCTTTGACCTCATTAAATGCCTTGAGCTGATTAACACTCACCGTAAAGTGATTGGCCCCATAACCATGGGCGGCTAACCACGCCGCATACTCGCTTTCTTTGGCTAAGATTTGATAATCCGCAAACGAAAGATCCCATAGACGGCCCGCGTAAAGAAAATCGACATCATCAAGGCGAGTCGTCTCGACTTGAGCCACTAACTTAGCGACTATCGCTTGTAACTCTGCTGAGCACTCTTCGACCTTCAATTCACTAATAAATACCTTAGGTTGCTTAGGATCAGGGTGCTCATAATGCTTCGCCACCAGCTTTTTGCTTTCAAACAGATAATCACCGCAAGCAACGTAGCCTAAGGCCAGAAACGGCTTGGCCAAAGTCTCTATACCCAGTGGTGCGATATTAAAAGTTCGTAAAGCAATGTGGTCATTGATCAGTACTTCGTCTTCCTGGAGCAAATGATGGACTTTTTCTGCCGCAGGGCAAAGACGCTGAATATAGTCATTCCATAAACATTGAAAAAGCGCACTTGGCGTCATGACGCCTCCTTGTCAGTGGGTGGATAACGTCTCTCGCGATAGAGACGTTATGGGTTAAACATTATCTACACTCTTTAGCTGTGTTGACGACTTAAGGCAAAACAACCCCTGGTGATAGTGTCGCGGGTAATTCTGTCGCTTGCCCTTCCATCGACGCCATTGGGTAAGCACAGTAATCCGCGGCGTAAAACGCGCTGGGGCGTAAGTTACCTGACGCACCCGGCCCACCAAAGGGAGCATCGCCACTGGCTCCGGTAAGTTGACGGTTACGGTTAACAATTCCGGCGCGAATATGATCAATAAAATATTGCCACTCTTGATCGTCGGTCGACACTAAGCCTGCTGACAAACCAAAGCGCGTATTATTAGCCAGTGCTACAGCTTGAGGCAGTGTTTGATAACGAATGACTTGCAATAATGGGCCGAAATATTCTTCATCAGGTAAATCATTAATCGCAGTGACATCAATAATCCCTGGTGTGACGAACGCCGCTTGTTGTGCCTTCGCGGTTAATAAACTTTTTCCGCCTAACGCTTGTAAATTCGCTTGTGCCGTCAAAATAAACTCAGCGGCAGCACGTGAAATCTGTGGCCCCATAAAGGGTGCAGGATCAGCAAAAGGCTGATCAATGCGCAGCTGCTCGGTCGCTTTTAGCAACTTATCAAGCAACTTATCGCCTTTTTCGCCTTCAGGTAAATAAAGACGACGAGCGCAAGTACAACGTTGTCCCGCACTAATAAACGCTGACTGAATAATAGTGTATACCGCCGCATCAATATCGCCATAGTGCTCAGAAATCACCATCGGATTATTGCCGCCCATCTCCAGTGCTAACATTTTATCGGGTTGACCGGCAAACTGACGATGTAAGAGGTGCCCCGTATTCGCACTACCAGTAAAGAGCAAGCCATCAATATTTTTTGATTGCGCGAGCGCAATACCCGTTTCTTTCGCACCTTGTACTAGGTTAAGCACACCATCAGGTAATCCCGCCGCTTGCCATAACTGCATCGCTAGCTCACCAGTCCATGGGGTTTGCTCTGAAGGTTTAAACACCACGGTATTACCAGCCAGTAAAGCAGGAACAATATGGCCATTGGGTAAATGGGCAGGAAAATTATATGGACCAAATACCGCCATTACGCCAAGAGGACGATGCCGCAATACAATCGTATTGCCTGCCACCTCACGTTGCTGCTGCCCAGTACGTTCATGGTAAGCACGAATAGAAATCGCAATTTTACCAGCCATCGCCGCGGCTTCGGTGCGCGTTTCCCATAATGGTTTGCCGGTTTCTTTAGCGATTACCTCAGCAATTTTTTCACTGTTGGCTTTGACCTGCTCAGCAAAAGCCAACACCACTTGTTCACGCTCAGCAAACGGGCGATTTTTCCATGCGATGAATGCTTGGCGAGCCGCGCTGATCGCTTGTTCAACCTGCTCTGCTGTGGCGCTATTACCTTGCCAAATCACTTGATCATCGTAAGGGCTGATTGAACTCAACGCATCGCCTTGTCCAGCAATCCATTGACCTGCTATCCACTGAGTCATTGTATCTTCCTTATCTAAAAACTATTGAGCCAAAATTCGCAACCAATCCCCTTGGTCAACGTTTAATGCTTGAGCCACTTCGGGAGTAATCAACACCGTTTCTCGCTCACGGTTGTAGGCCGCTTTTTCGGCGGTAGCACGAAAATGAGTAAATGAGGTATTACACATCAAATATTGTTGGGTGCTGGAATGACGCGCGACTTCAACCCTAGCACGAACAGAATTACGCACCGATTCAATATTACGGACATCACATTCTACGGCTGGGCCGGCATCAAAAATATCGACGTAATTACGGCAAGTAAATCCTTCGTCTTCCAATAACTTGAGGGCTGGACGAGTATTCTCGTGCACTTGGCCAATCACCGCTTGGGCTTCAGGACTGAGTAAATTGATATAAATCGGCAACTTGGGCATTAAGTCGGCAATAAAACCTTTTTTACCGATCCCAGTTAAATAGTCAGCCAAGGTAAAGTCGATTGAAAAGAAGTGCTCTTGCAGCCACTGCCAAAAGGGAGAATTACCATCCGCATCAGAGACGCCTCGCATCTCAGCAAAGATGGTTTTAGAGAAACGTTCTGGATGCTCCGCCATCATTAAAAAACGACTCTTTGACATTAAGCGGCCATTCAAACCTTGGCGAAAGTGCTCTCGCAAAAATAAGCTGCAAATCTCTGAGCATCCGGTGTAGTTGTTACCAAAGGTGAGTAATTTAACGACATTGTTGACCCCAAGCTTATGTGAGGCATGGACAATCGTACTAATATGATAAGAATAAAAAGGACGATCCCAACCAACCGCCGCTTCGATCCCCGTCGTACCAGCCACCTCTCCGGTTACACTGTCTACACCGACCATTAAATAACCTTCATCCCCTGGTTGCGTTACGGACGGTTTAGCAAAGCTGTATTCTGAGTGTTCAATACGATTGGTGAGTAATTCTTGATTAACGGGCAGTGACGTAAAGCCATGACCCGATTCAATGGCACAGTCATGAAGTGCCGGATAGTCAGACGTTGCAATAGGGCGAATAACTAGCATCAATATTCCCTCCAGATGCATAGCACTAGGCCAGCTTGGCCTAGCGAAGACAGCAAACACCCACCGCTATCCATGGTGGGTGTGAATAGCAGAAAGACTACACGAGTGTTGCGATCGCTTGCTCGAGTTTAGCCAATCCTTGTTCGATTTCTTGTTGAGTGATCAATAATGAAGGCGTCATACGGATCACGTTCGGTCCCGCCACCAACAGCATTAATCCATGCTCTCCAGCCGCTAATAAAATGTCTCGAGAACGGCCTTGCCACTGCTCATTGAGTGCCGCGCCAAGCAGTAAACCTTGACCACGGATTTCAGAAAACACATGGTACTTATCATTAATTTTGGTTAATCCCTCGCGAAACCAAGCTTCACGTTGCTTCACACCCGCTAAGGTTTCTGGTTGACTAACAATATCAACGACGGCCAGACCAACAGCGCACGCTAAAGGGTTACCGCCATACGTTGAACCGTGGGTACCGACTTTCATATGCTCGGCAAGCTTATTAGTGGTTAACATCGCACCAATCGGGAAGCCGCCACCTAATGATTTCGCCGTACTTAAGATATCTGGCGTGACACCTAAACCTTGGTAAGCATAAAAGTGCCCCGTACGCCCATTACCAGTTTGAACTTCATCAAAAATCAGTAGCGCGTTATGCTTATCGCACAGTTCACGCACCGCCTGAACAAATTCTGGCGTTGGCGAAATAATACCGCCTTCGCCTTGTAGGGGTTCCATCATGATCGCGCAGGTGCGATCCGACATATGCGCTTGCAAAGCATCAATATCGTTATAAGGCAGGTGAGTAATATCGCCGGGTTTCGGTCCAAAACCGTCAGAGTAAGCCGCTTGTCCACCTACCGTGACAGTGAAGAAGGTTCGGCCATGGAAGCCTTGTTTAAAGGCAATGATTTCCGTTTTCTCTGGACCATAAACGTCAGCCGCATAACGACGAGCTAATTTCAGTGCCGCTTCATTGGCTTCAGCGCCTGAGTTGGCAAAAAAGACTTTGTCAGCAAAACTCAGTTCAATCAATTTATTAGCAAGTTGTAATGCTGGCTCATTAGTCATCACATTACTCAAATGCCACAATTTATTGGCTTGCTCGGTTAATGCATTAACCATGGCCGGATGGCAGTGTCCTAAGCAACTGACTGCAATACCACCAGCAAAATCGATGTACTCTCGTCCCTGCTGATCCCAAACTCGGGAGCCTTGTCCTTTTACTGGGATGAACGCCATCGGGTTATAACAAGGCACCATCACCTCATCAAATAAACCACGTTGTATCTGTTTTTCCATTGTCATTACCCATTCCTTCTTATACCGCATGCCAAGTTGCTCTGCCATTTGGCGACAAAACCTTAGCGTAAGATTTTGTATGGCATTATCACTAATACGGCATTGTATTTACAAAATATTAACCAATTCAATAGCGAAATATTCTTTTCACGACATCAATACTAGTGTACTCGATATCGCCTCTGATTATTTATGCACTAACGACTGTCTTTTATGAAGTATTTTTTACCTTCGCATGCAAAATAGAATAGATAGCCATTGTAAGGCAAGGGATTCACCAAGGAGAGAGACTATAAAGGCGCATAAAATCGCACATCACGATCAAGCGCCATTTAGACGAAAGAAATGTTAAGAAAAGTGATCAAGATCGGTAATGGTTGGCTTAACGATTTAAGAAATTAGCCAGTAGCTGATGCCCTTGCTCGGTTTTAATCGATTCGGGATGAAACTGCACCGCATCAATCGGTAACGTTCGATGTTGATAACCCATAATTTCATCGACAGAACCATCGTCTAATTCTGTCCATGCCGTGAGTTCAAAACATGCCGGTAGCGAGTGCTTTGCAACCACTAATGAGTGGTAGCGGGTGACCGTCAAGGGATTGTTTAAGCCAACGAACACACTGCGTCCATTGTGCTTAATCAGTGATGTTTTACCGTGCATGACTTGTCTGGCGCGCACCACGTGTCCACCAAACACTTGCGCGATCGCCTGATGACCAAGGCATACCCCTAATATCGGTAGCTTCTCGGCAAAATGAGTGATCGCTTGGAGAGAAATCCCCGCTTCATTCGGCGTACAAGGTCCGGGGGAAATCACTAAATGGCTCGGATTAAGGGCTTCAATCCCCTTGATGTCTATCTGATCATTACGTACGACTTTGACCTCTTTCCCTAATTCACAGAAATATTGATATAAGTTGTAGGTAAAAGAATCGTAGTTATCGATGAGAAGCAACATAATATCAGCCGTGCCAGTCAGTTGAAGAAACAGAAGGCGATATTGTGCAGCACCGTTGTAGAAAGGCAAGTGCTTTACTTGAGTCGAATAAGAGTCATCGACATTAAGGGTCTTGATGTTCCGCCGCATTGAACAATAAAAAACGATCAAATACAGCTTGTGCATGTCCACTTTGCTGGGCATCGAGTAAATATTGGTTAATACCATTGAGTAGGAATAATGCCTCCGGTAAATCACGACGGATTTGCACATGAAACTGCTTATCTCTACCCAATAAATGAGGTGTAATTGGCCGTTCAAGCTGATAAAGACCAAGCTGAATACCACCATAAATTGGCTCAATTTCACTTAGAAACCAATCACAGCGCTGCTTTTGTAACATATCTAACGCTTGTTGGACGGTGTTTAAACGCAACGATGGCTCGCGAGATAGGCCAAAGTCTTGATAATTAAAACCGTGTACACCACACAATACGCCAGAACCTTGATGATGACTGAGGAGATTATTCGAATCAGCGAGAGTAAAATAACCGAGTTGAATACGATACAGGGTGACTGAAAAGTAGCTGTATTCCGCTCTGTCATGACGATAGCTGGCATTCCACGTCAAATCACAGCGTCCATTCGCCTGAGCTAGCTCATGCTGTACCCTCGCCCACGGCATAAACAAAAGCTGATAATCCACGTTTAAGTGTTCAAGGGATTGTAATACCAATGTCGTGGCTGATCCGGTTAATGATTGAGCTTTTTCTTCATCGGTAGCGCCTTGCCAATAAGTAAAAGGTGGCCATACATTCATATTACCTACACAAACCCGTAAAGGGCTCGCAGCTAATCCATTGCTGATGATCAGCAATCCACACAATAACCACCATTTCATCGCGATCCCCTTACTGTACTACTCCCACTAAGTGTAGACCGTGTTGATTCATCTTGTAGTCGCTAGCAGACAAATAAGCCCAAAGTGAGTCATTCGCTTTGGGCTTATTCAGTGTCGTAGAATCAAGGGGGAGCTTATGGACGAGGCACAAATCCAACCGCTTGCTGAACGTTTTTCAGTGTGAGAGCAGCGCGAGCGGAGGCTTTTTCGGCCCCGGCTTTCATGACCGCATCCAGATAGGCTCTGTCATCGCGAATACGATGGTACTCCGCTTGTACCGGAGCAAGCATCGCGACTAATGCCTCTCCGACATCCTTTTTAAAAGGACCGTACATTTCAACGCCTTGGTATTGCGCTTCAATCTCAGCAAAGGTTTTGCCTGTGGCCGCTGAATATAGGCTCATTAAATTCGAGATACCAGCTTTTTGCTCAGTATCAAAGGCGATACGCGGTGGTGTTTCGGTATCCGTTTGCGCTTTATTGATCTTCTTGATAATCGACTTGGGATCTTCCAATAACGTAATCACATTTTTACGATTATCGTCCGATTTTGACATTTTCTTAGTCGCATCTTGCAGGCTCATGACTCGTGCATTGACCTGCGGAATATACGGTTCAGGAATGGTGAAGATCGGTTGTTCTGGACTGTAAATATTGTTAAAACGTGTCGCGATATCACGCGCGAGTTCTAGGTGCTGTTTTTGATCGCTGCCCACGGGAACTTGATGCGCGCCATAGAGCAAGATATCGGCCGCCATCAATACTGGATAACCAAATAGTCCGGCATTGACATCATTGGCATAACGAGCCGATTTGTCTTTAAACTGAGTCATGCGACTGAGTTCACCCATTTGGGTATAACAATTAAGTATCCAGCCAAGTTGAGTATGTTCAGGCACATGAGATTGGACAAACAAGGTGCTTTTTTGCGGATCGACACCAACGGCAAAACAGATGGATAACGCATCGAGTGTCGCTTCATATAACGCCTTTGGATCTTGACGTACGGTAATCGCATGTAAATCAACCACACAGTACTGACAATCATAATCATCTTGCATCTGTTGCCATTGACGCAGAGCACCCAAATAGTTACCAATGCTGAGTTCACCAGATGGTTGAACACCACTCAATACGATGGGTTTGCTCATGAGTATAATTTCCTTGTGATTCAAAATAAGGGAAGGCGATACCCACACCACTGAGCATGACTAATCGGCAGCAAATGAACCTAGCCCACGAGCATAGATAAGTTCTATGCTTGGGGTGAACGAACGTCGCCAACACCGCAATAGCTTCAAGTAGGAAGGGTATAAAACCAATAAAAAACTGCGCTTACAGTGAATAGGCGCAGTTTAGCAGTGTACTCATTGATGAGTATTTTACCAGAGGCAAGTGATAATTTTTACGCGCAAACCATAACAACATCGAGGAGTTGAACGATATCATCCGCCACCACATCAGGCTTGGCATTGGCAATTGGCTCACCGTGGTTATAACCATAGGTTAAGCCAAATGAAGCACAGCCCGCATTTTGGGCCGCTAAAATGTCGTTTTTCGAATCACCGACCATCAACATTTGCTCTGCCTTCAAGTGGTGCTTTTCGAGCAACCAATTAAGGGCCATAGGATCGGGCTTTTTATGGCTAAAGGTATCGCCACCAATCACATCACTAAATAGCTCAGCTAAACCATGTTGAGCAAGAACATCAGGCACAAATTTACTCGGCTTATTGGTCACCAACGCTAAGATAAACCCCGCGCGATGCAGTTCCGCCAAGGTATGCTTTACATTCGGATAGAGGTGGCTCAATTGGTGGCCCGTTTGCGCATAATACTCATCAAATAACAAACGCGCTTGTTGATGAGTATCATTATTCAGCTCAGGGTCGATATTGAGACTTTGACTTAAACAGCGACCGATTAACACATCGGCACCATTACCGACATAGTCACGTACCTGAGATTCCGTTACCCCAGGATAGCCCAAAGCGCGCACCGCTTGATCAGCAGCAACAGCAAGATCTGGCACACTATCAAGCAGTGTCCCATCGAGATCAAACGCGATTAATTTTATTGATTGCAAAACTCTGTCCTATTTGTGCTCTCCCTACCGACGAATCACAGTCGCTTGCCGATGGACGTCATCGGCGCTCAGCGGTAAGGAATAATAACTATCTTATTAATTACGACGTTCAACACCAGCCAGTTCACTACGCATAGCATCAATCACCGCTTTATAATCTGGCTCGCCAAAAATTGCCGACCCGGCAACAAACATATCCGCGCCAGCTTGGGCGATTTCACGGATATTCTCGACCTTTACGCCCCCGTCTATTTCTAAACGAATGGAGCGACCACTTTGCGTAATACGCTCACGTACCGCACGTAGCTTATCTAACGTGTGCGGAATAAAGGACTGGCCTCCAAAACCTGGATTGACCGACATTAGGAGAATCAAATCGACTTTGTCCATAATGTAATCGAGGTGACTGAGCGGCGTGGCTGGATTCAGCACCACTCCAGCCTGACAACCATGCTCTTTGATCAGTTGCAAGGTGCGATCAACATGCTTCGAGGCTTCCACATGAAAGGTGATCATTGATGCGCCAGCGTTAGCAAAATCAGGAATAATTCGATCAACCGGCTCAACCATAAGATGCACATCGATTGGCGCGGTAATACCATAATCACGTAGCGCTTTACAAATTGGCGCACCAAAGGTCAGATTAGGTACGTAATGATTATCCATCACATCAAAGTGAATCACATCCGCTCCAGCGGCAAGCACTTTATCAACATCGTCGCCAAGGCGCGCAAAATCTGCAGAGAGAATGGATGGAGCAATAAGAAAATCTTTCATACCTGACCTCTTCGGTGATAGAACATAGCAAACAAAATATGCCCAGTATTCTAACCTAGGGGTGGCAAAGATCCTAACCGGAAGCGACGTTCACTCCCTCAGAGAGTGAGAATTACTTTATTGACTAAGGTGTAAATAAGGCCAATAACTCATCGACTTTATTCCGCCCAGCACCATTACGACTGATCGTGCGCTTAACTTTAACCACATTCAGTTGCGCACCATGGTAAAGGCGACGAGTTAAAATCGTATCATGATTGGAAATAAGGACCGGAATACCCCGCTCTTGGGCGGTTTTCTCAGCCAAATCGGCTAAAGCCGCTTGGTCATCAAGACTAAATCCATTCCCTGCATAAGCCGTAAAATTCGCGGTATTCGACAACGGCGCATAAGGAGGATCACAGTAAATAGCACTGGATGCCATGGCTTGATGAAAAGTTTGTTGGTAACTTGCGCAAATAAACGTGGCACGCTGCGCTTTCTGTGCAAAAAACTCTAGCTCGGCTTCAGGAAAATACGGTTTTTTGTACGAGCCAAACGGCACGTTAAATCCACCTTTTTTGTTATAACGGCATAAACCATTAAACCCAAAACGATTCATATACAGAAAAGCCAACGAACGATACATCACATCATCGCAGTCATTAAACTGTTTACGTACGTCTAAATAGGCTTCTTTACGATTATTTTCTGGTGTAAACCAACGCTTGGCTTCGCGAATATACTCTTGCGGCTGATGTTTTAATAAATTGTATAAATTGATTAAATCCGGATTAATATCCGCCAACAAATAATGTTCAAAATCGCTATTAAGGAAAATCGAACCTGCACCGACAAAAGGCTCAACCAACTGACTTGCAGGTGGCAGATGGCGTTGAATCTCTTCGACTAGGCCAAACTTTCCCCCAGCCCATTTCAAAAAGGCACGCTGCTTTTTCATCTACTGCTCTAATCAATCACCAAAAATAAGGGTGCGGAATGTAACATATTTTCTACTGAATCTCAGCGTTATTTCGCACGTTGAATTTCACGTTGAACTTGGCTAAGTGATTTGGCCCAAGGACCGAGTGCTTGTACCGCAGGCGGTAAAGTAGCCACCGCGTCACGAGCTAACTGGATGGTTGGATAGTTATCATAAGTAACGATATACCAATCCACCTCATCACGAACGGTTGGGTAGACGTATAGCGTTTCTGTCAGTGAATAACGGTCAATAAAGTTTTGGACTTCTTGCAGAGAATTCACCGCCGCCAACTGTAAGGTATAGCTGCGCGGCGACATCGCCATCAACTCTTCTCTAGCGAAAGAGAAACGAATAGATCCTGATGACGGAGCAGATTCCACTATCGACAAATCGTCATTCGTCCCTTGAGTGATAGGATAGCGATTAACCTCAACAGCGACTGATTCCGAACGACCATCCAGTAAGGCATCTACCACATCGGAAGTGATCACCACTCGCTGATGTGCAGTATCAGCGATACCAACCCCTTCTAAACTCTCAACCACTTTGGGAGGCAAAGCAATGGCATCATCGGCCATCGGATTGGATGGGTTCGGTTGTGAAGACGTCACAGCGACGTTTTGATAAGAACGAGCATTGTCCTCTTGAGACGGTAACGTCGGAATCGCCGTTTGCTCAGCTCGTTGAGTTAATACAGGCAATGTCTCATTTGGCGACGGCTGGGACCATAGCCACCAGTAGCCACCACCAATAAATAACATCAATAATAGTACCAGCAAGCCAATATTCAGCGGTGAGCCGATGATCGAGCGAATAATGATGCGCTTCTCACGCTTTTGATCGACTAACGCCATGATCTCCCCCGGAAGATAATTCACTTTTTTATATGCGCTACGAGCTTGACGCTCCAGTGTTGGATCAACATAACGCATGACTCGCTGTTCAAATAACCGGTCGGCCTCATACTCTGATAATGGCTCGATCTCGAGTTCAATCGGTTTATGTTCTTGACCATAAGTTAAGCGAGTTAATAACGCATCAAGACGATTAGCTTGCGCAAATAACACCACATTAATGGTCCAGCGAGGATTAGTCTGAGCTTCAAGCACCCACATCCATAACTCGGAGAGTAACGTATCAGACAACAAATGCGCATCATCAATCACCACAACAATATCGCATGTCGTACGCTCGCCAATCAAACGTGAAAAACTATCAAGCAACGCATCTTTGGCATTAAACAGTGGCTCTGATAACACTTGGCTAAGAATGGTGGTACGATGCTGCTCATCGCTTTGATTAGGATGACATAAAAGTAAGGATTGATTTTTATCCGCCGCCCAATACTCAAGGTAACGTTGCGCTAACCAAGATTTTCCGGCACCTAGACCGCCAAAAACATTCACTAGGTTGGAACCAAAACGCGTCAGTAACTGTAATCGTTCCAACAGTTCAGTTTGCGAATCTAACTCTAGTTCATGTTCCACACTCATCGACGATCCTAATGGCTTAATGTCTGATACTGATACCGAAACTGACTGATCAACGATACAGCGGTCAGGTAGACTCATTCTAATTTAGATTGAATGGGAACGTCTGGCCAGCACCGCTGTAACATCAAGTAGGCAGAATACCACTATATATTACGACAATCTTCTATCGCTTGCTTAATCACCGTTTGCGAAACCCCTTTTACCACTTCAGACGTTCCGATACCGGTTGGGAGCACTAAGCGTAACTCACCCGCCAAAACCTTTTTATCACGCATCATATGTTTAATGAAATCATCAAAACTCATGCTGCTCGGCGTGTGCACAGGTAAGCGCGCTTTTTTCAGTATGGCATGAATACGCTGTTGCTGCTGCTCTGAGATCAAACCTTGTAACTTAGCCGTTACTGCGGCCATCATCGTGCCTGCCGCTACGGCTTCACCATGCAACCAGCAGCCATAACCTAACTCGGCTTCAATGGCATGGCCAAAGGTATGACCTAGATTTAATAAAGCGCGAATTCCGGATTCCTTTTCGTCTTGAGCAACGACTTCCGCCTTTATCTGGCAGCAACGAGCAATCGCATAAGACAGCGCGGACGCCTCTAACGCATACAAGTCTTCAAGATGGTTTTCAAGCCACACAAAGAAATCATGATCATAAATAATGCCATATTTGATCACTTCAGCCATGCCGGCGGCAAACTCTCGGGGGGGCAGTGTCGCTAGGCAGTCAGTATCAATAATCACCGCTTGAGGCTGGTAAAATGCCCCAATCATATTTTTACCCAACGGATGATTCACCGCGGTTTTTCCACCGACAGAAGAGTCGACTTGAGCCAATAATGTGGTTGGGATTTGAATAAAATCGACACCGCGTTGATAACACGCTGACGCAAACCCGACGAGATCACCAATCACCCCACCACCAAGCGCAATAATCACCACATCGCGGCTGTAATTATGCTCAAGTAGATAGCTCATGACCGTATTGAAGGTATCGAGATTTTTGTACTGTTCGCCGTCTGGAAGTTCCAGTAGAGCCGATGAACAGCCGATTTGGTTTAGAACGGCAAGTAATCGCTCAGCATAAAGTGGCGCAACCGTATGATTGGTGATCACCACCACTTTTTGCTGGGCGGAAAGAGGAAGAAGGGCCGGATTATTTAATAATCCGGCACCAATTGAAATGGGGTAGCTACGCTCACCTAGGCTGACCGTAATCCGTTCCATGGTTTGCACTCCAAAATAAAAGAACTGGTTAGTGTTCTTCTAGCATTTTTACGATCTGGTTGGCTACCACTTTTGCACTTTGATCGTCGGTACGTACTGTGATGTCCGCAATTTCTTCATACAAAGGATTACGCTCATCAGCAAGTGCTTCTAGCACTTCTCGAGGATGATCCGTCTGTAATAAAGGGCGTTTCTTGTCACGGTTAGTACGTGCTAATTGTTTTTCAATAGTGGTTTCTAAGTAGACAACCACGCCTCGAGCAGAAAGGCGGTTACGGTTTTCTTTGCTGATCACTGAGCCACCACCAGTGGCGAGAACAATACCTTGTTGCTCAGTAAGATCATTGATCACCGCTTCCTCGCGTTTGCGGAAGCCTTCTTCACCTTCAACGTCAAATACCCATGCGATATCTGCGCCAGTGCGCTCTTCAATGACAGTATCGGAATCAACAAACTCCATATGAAGTTGTTGAGCCAAGTGTCTACCAATTGTACTTTTGCCAGCGCCCATCGGGCCAACAAGAAAAATATTGCGTTTTTCGGCCATGTTTAGCAGTAATTTACAACGTTAATTCAATGACATCGCCACAAGATTCGCCAGACAGCGGTCGACGATAGGAATGCTTGTGGCACCTATTCCTCACAGATAATTCGTGATAAGACCCGAAATTATCTAGATAAGGTGCCACTAATGCAACTTTAATTTTGCTTTAGCGGAAATAATCACACTAAGTTACTGAATTACAACCTTTGGAGTAACAAAAATCAGTAGCTCACTTTTGCCCATTTGCTGATAGCTACGTCGAAAAAGCGCACCGAGTAACGGTAAATCACCCAGTAATGGCACTTTATCGACCGTATTAGTGATGCTGTGTTGGAAAATACCGCCCAGTACCACGGTTTCGCCATTATTGACTAAAACTTGAGTACCAATCCGTTGCGTGTGGATCGCTACCGCTTCTCCGGTACCGGTTTTGACAATATCGCCAGGTCGGTCTTGGGTAACACTTAAATCCAGCACCAAACGATTATCCGGCGTAATCTGCGGGGTAACCTGTAAACTCAGTACCGCTTTCTTAAATGCCACCGTAGTCGCACCGCTGGAAGACGATTCTAAATAGGGGATCTCTGTCCCCTGCTCTATATAAGCTGGCTTTTTATTGGTAGTGATGAGCCGTGGACTGGAAATAATTTCCGCCTTCGATTCTCGCTGCATCGCTGAAAGTTCAAGATCGAGCAGTGTCCCTGAACCCAGCTTTGCCACCTGAAACGCGATGCTCGAAGCATTCGCTGCTGTGGCTCCCAAATTGACATTAAGGAAGTTATTGATCATTTCGCTACCATCTTCTGGTTGATAGAGACCAATACCCGTTAAGTTACCTTCTATTGAACCACCAACTGTATTATTACCGCGTGTTGAGCTCACGCCCCAACGAATACCGAGTTCATCAAGATTACCTTCATTCACGGTCACAATTCGCGCTTCAATTTGTACCTGCTTAACAGGGATATCTAACGCCGAAATGATCTCTCGGATCACATGAATATTTTCCGGCAATTCGCGAATTAATAAGGCATTGGTGCGTTCATCGATACTGATTGAACCTCGTTCAGAGAGCATATTCACCGCTCCCGTCCCACCAATCATCTCAGCGATATCTGACGCCTTCGCGAAACTTATTTTGATGATGGCTGACTGCAAGTCTCCCAACTCTTCTGCTAAACGGGCTTTTTCCAGCTGTTGTTTTTCACGTAAATCGAGTTCCGCCTTAGGCGCTACCAAAATCACATTGCCCTCAACCCGTTTATCCAACCCTTTCACCTGCAAAATAATGTCCAACACTTGCTGCCATGGCACACCATCTAAACGCAGGGTTAAATTCCCTACCACTGAATCAGATACCACTAAGTTAAACTGATTATAATCAGCGATCAGTTGTAAAACGTTACGTACCGGAATGTCTTGAAAGTTAATCGAAATCAGCTTGGCTGATGGTTCAAGTAGATTGGCTGGCGCACTTTGAACCTCGGCTTTTAACGGCGTGATCGTCACTTCAACGTAACGACCTTTGAGCTGATAATCATAATGAAAGGGACCGTGTATTTTAGCCAACAACAACGTGCTTGGTGTTTGACGAAAAACTTCCACACTCTCAACTATGGTTGCGAAATCTTGAACATCAAGTAAATAAAGCTGTTCCTCAGCCACATCGGTTTTTAATAATTCAATACTCAACCCCTGCGTCGTTTTCTGGACATCAACCACACTCGATGCCGACGCTAACTCAATCACAATCACCGCGGCTTTGTCGGGGGTTACCCGAAAATCGATGTGTTTAAACTGATTGCTATCACTCGCTAGAGCAGCCTGCGTCGTCAATGCTAAACCTAGCCATAGCGTGATGCACAGATAGCGCAGCACTACCGCGATACTTGAAGGTAATCCTTTAATCATAATTTAGTCTCTAAACAGAAATGTTTATTTCAAAGCCAATGTGACGTGACGCTGATTCCAGCACCCCAATCCATCTGGTAAGGTTTCTTTAATCAATAGATGATCCTCGGCCACGCGTATAACTTGCCCATTATTTACTCCGACGTACTGACCCGCTTGGAGAGTAACCACCATTCCATCAGGTGTTTGAATCAAAGCAGAAACCTCTCTTTCACGGCGCATCACACCACGCAATTGCAATTGATTTAGCGGATATCGCTCCAGTGAAGTGGTTTTTCCTCTCGATTTAGGCTGCCAGCAATGGCGATTGGTGATCGGTTGATTTTGGGCAATCGCTTCTCGTGGTAAAACAAAAGGCTCGCGTGCGTCATGCTGTGCATATTCAAAAGCTTGAAACGCAATCACTGGCGTTAGCTGAGCAACCTCTTGTTGACTCTTAGCTTCCACTTCCGCTAAGTAGTCCACCAGAGACTCTTGATTGGCTTTACAGCCGATCAAAGAAACAAAAGTGACTAGCGCAGTCACGATTGACGTACTATTTCTCATCGCCTGCCTCCGCTTTAAATTGATAGGTGTAAGCCCGTACTCTGAAATGTAAGGTACTGCTCTCTTGACTGACTCTTTGCCAATCCACATCATCAACATTGATGATTCTTGGTAGCGTGGCTATCGCCTGAGAAAAATCGCCAATGTTGTGGTAACTTCCCGTCAGTTCAATATTCAATGGTAAGCGATACAAAAATGCCTGCGGTTGCTTTTCTCCCCAATCAATTCGAGTAAAGGTTAACCCATGTTCTAATCCCAGCTCGTTGACGGAAGCAAGCAAACTGGCCAGCTCTTGCTGTGCTGGGAGTTGGCGCAATAAAAAATCATAACGCTCAGCTAACTCATCCAATTGAGTTTGCAACTGAGGTAATGCCGCGACTTTATTGGCCTTAATGCGTACTAATGATTTAAGACTCTGCTCTTGCTGATTGAGCCCTTCGAGTGCCTCTTGTTTAGGTGATAAATACATGCCATAGCCGATGACTTGAATCACTACCATGACCAACACAATCACCGTCAGTTGTGCGTTGAGCGGCCATTCAAGCAATTCATCGATATCTAAATCACGAAAATTAGCCATGATGTTCACCTTGCCGAATCAACGCCTCTAATCCTGGTTGAGCAGTATGAAAATGAAAAGAGACCTTAAAACTCTGAAAATCTTTATTAAAACGCTGATTCCCAGCGACAATCGAGTGCATGCCTACTGCTGATAAGTGTGGTGACCTTTCTAATTTATCTAACATGGTGGCTAAGCGTGCGGTACTATCGCTAATCCCGCTGACTTCGACCGCATCCCCCTTCATACTAATTTTGTCGACGTAAACCCCTTCAGGAATCAACTCTGGCATCAAGTTCATCAATTGTGTGGTTTTATTGCGCTTTTGCTGTAAGGACTCAACAACACTGAGCCGGGCTTGCAGTGCTTGATGCTCAGCTTCGGTCATTTTGAGCGCCCGTAATCTCTGATCCAGTTGCTGAAGATGCTGATTCAAAAAATCTAATCGTGCCTGTTGGTGCTGTTGTTGCTGATCAAGGTAATGGCCGGTCCCCCATTGCATGAGCAAAGCGACTAAGACACCAAGACTCATAAGCTGGAGAAAGCGCCGTTTATGATCAGCACGCTGCGCCTCTCGCCAAGGGAATAAATTGATACTATGCAACATGCCCACTCTCCAACCATGCTATTCCTCGCAACGCAAGACCAGCAGCCGTCGTGAATTTAGGCTGATCATTTAACCGCTTACGTTGAGTGATTTTGTTGACAAAAGTCGCTAATGGCGCGAACCGTTCACAGGGTAATCCAAGCTGCTCGGTGATGGTTTCTGCTAGCCCATCCATCATCGCCCCGCCACCAGATAACCAGATCCCCGCTAGGCTTTGCTGACCATGAACGGAAGTAAATAACTGCAGTTGACGGGTTAGGCGTTCGACAAATAATCGATTGAATAGCCATTGGTTACGTTCATCGCTGCGCGCCATCGTTTCCGCCAGAGACGGCAATTCAAACCAGCGTGTACCTAAAGCAATATCCTTATAAAACGGCGCTTTATCAGCAAAATCGATACATAACGTTGTTTGGGTATAACCAACATCGACCAACATCCAATTCGAGCGCTGTTGAGCCTGACTCACCTGCTGCCAAATCTGAGCCAGACCATGTAATTGCACATCCAGTAAGGTTGCTTCCAGTCCGGCTTGTTGAATCGCCGATAATCGACTCGCGACGACTTCTCTTCGGGTGGCATACACCTGATAGGTCGCAGTTCGGTTTTTAGCGAACGCTTGAATCGGTAAGGGAACAAAATCTAAGCTCAGTTCTTCCATTGGCAACGGCGATTGATGAGAAAAAGCCTGATAAATAGCAAACTCTTTTTCACGAGGGTCTAAGTCGCTATCTATTTGTAATACTTTACTAATTACCGCCGTGTCAGGCAGTGCAATCGCAACCTTGCGACTAAATAGCGGCAAACTCTTTTTTAGTTCTTTGAGTTTCTTTACAATTTTCTGATAATTCAACGTGTCGTTATCGGCGAAAATGTCGTCAGTAATGACGATTTCTGTGCAACCGTGTAGCGAATAATTGTCGCCATTTGGTTTAAGAGCCACAGCTTTGATGCTGTGGTGACCGATATCGACACCAATAACTAATGATTTACTCATGCCATTAACTCCAGTGACAATTCTCAGCCTCACACACTTATTTGTGAGAAAATAACCGTTCACTATTTTTAAGTGCTGAGGTTTTAGTCTAGAGTACAGGGGTTTGTACTAAGACAGCCTCTACTAAACAGGGATTCTCCGGTGAAGTTCATAAAGCGTTTACTCATATTTTCATTGATTTGCATTATTCTTGGAGTCACTACAATCTTTGGCTTCTATTTTTATGTAAAGCCAGATCTACCCGATGTCGCTGAATTAAAAGACTTTCGGCTACAAACTCCCATGCAGGTGTTTAGTGAAGACGGTAAACTGATTGCTCAATTTGGTGAAAAACGACGCATTCCATTGCGCCTTGATGAAATGCCACCAGAATTACTCGAAGCGGTGATAGCAACCGAGGATTCACGTTTTTACGAACACTACGGCTTTGACCCGATTGGTATTACTCGTGCTGCAGTGGCCGTCATGGCATCAGGGAGTGCCTCTCAAGGGGCAAGTACCATTACCCAACAACTGGCCCGTAATTTCTTCTTATCCAATGAGAAGAAAATCATGCGTAAAATTAAAGAGATCTTTATTGCCATTCATATTGAGCAGCTCTTGAGTAAAGAAGAGATCTTGGAGCTTTACCTGAATAAAATTTATCTCGGTCATCGTTCTTACGGTGTTGGTGCCGCAGCCCAAACCTACTTTGGTAAAGAAGTCAAAGATCTGACTTTAAGCGAAATAGCGATGATTGCTGGCCTACCCAAAGCCCCTTCTACCATGAATCCCCTTTTCTCTGTGGAGCGAGCCACTCACCGTCGCAATGTCGTCTTATTACGCATGCTGGCAGAAAACTACATCACGCAACAAGAGTATGATCAGGCTCGTAATGAACCATTAATCTCCAAATTCCATGGCGCAGAAATTGAGCTACGAGCTCCTTACGTGGCAGAAATTGCGCGCGCATGGATGGTCGAACGTTATGGTGAAGAAGCGGCCTATACCTCTGGGATGAATGTCTACACGACGGTCAACACCAAGTTACAACAAGCCGCAAACCAAGCCGCTATCGATAATCTCCTCGCTTACGACATGCGTCACGGCTACCGTGGTGCCGAAAAAGTACTCTGGAAAGCGGGGCAATCGGCTTGGGATACCCCGACCATGATCGCTCACTTACGTAGTGAACCCACTTACGGTGATCTTCTGCCTTCGATTGTCGTTAAGGTCGAAGAAAAATCGGCTCAGGTTTGGGTAAAAAATGCCGGGCTAAAAACCATTGCATGGGAAGACATGAACTGGGCAAGGCGATTTATTACTGACGATCGTCAAGGGCCTTTACCGACTAAAGCCAGTGATATTCTTGCGGTAGGTGAACAAGTGTGGATTCGTCGCCAGCACGCTATAGGTGATGAACAAGAACACTGGACATTAAGTCAAGTGCCTAATGCGAATACGGCGTTCGTTGCTATGGATCCCGATAATGGTGCGATACTAGCACTGGTTGGTGGCTTTAACTTCGTGCACAGTAATTTTAACCGTGCAACCCAATCGGTCCGTCAGGTGGGGTCAAGTATCAAGCCGTTCATTTACTCTGCGGCTTTGGAAAAAGGCCTCACTCTAGCCTCATTAATCAATGATGCTCCGATTAACCAATGGGATCAAAGCCAAGGTATTGCTTGGCGTCCTAAAAACTCGCCCCCGACTTACGTCGGCCCCACTCGTCTGCGGATTGGTCTAGCGCAGTCGAAAAACGTCATGGCAGTCCGGGTACTGCGAGAAGTCGGCTTGGAAGAGACTCGCCATTTCTTGACCCGCTTCGGTTTTGAGTTATCTCAATTACCTCGCTCTGAGACCATTGCCCTAGGCGCAGGCAGCTTAACGCCCGTCAAAATGGCTCAAGGCTATTCGGTATTTGCTAACGGTGGATATTATGTTGAGCCGTTCTACATCAGCAAAGTGGAAGACAGTTTTGGCCATGTCGAGTTTTTAGCTAACCCCAAAGTGGTTTGTCATCAGGATTGTCAATCTTCATCCGATAATCCGTTCAATGAGCAAGATGCCACGGTCAATTATGCACCACAGGTGATTTCCGAACAGAATGCTTTCCTCGTTCGTGAAATGATGTATAGCAATATCTGGGGTGGCGGTGATTGGCGTGCAGGAACGGGATGGAATGGTACCGGTTGGCGCGCACAAACCTTAAGACGTCGTGATGTGGGCGGAAAAACAGGAACAACTAACGACTCGAAAGATGCTTGGTATAATGGCTTTGGACCAGGCATGGTCGCAACGGCTTGGGTCGGATTTGATGATCATAGTCGTAACTTAGGTAGCACAGCCCCTAACCCGAATACTGATGATGATATTACTGGCGCGGAAGCCGGAGCGAAAACAGCCCAACCGGGATGGGTAGAATTTATGCGCATCGCTCTCGATGGTGTACCGGCCCAACCCAAAGCCATTCCACCGAAAATCATTCGCGTGAGAATTGATCGCGACAGTGGGCTACTCACCAATAAATTAGATTCCAGTTCTATGTTCGAATACTTTGTCCAAGGAACGGAACCGAAAGAGTATGTACAAGAGGACACCCCTCACAGTATCTACTTAGATGATAGTGACAGCTTATTTTAATCTTGACCGCCCCAATTAGGGGCGGTGTTATTTTCAGACACTGAACAGGCAGGCTATTGAGTGGCTAACGCTTGTAGGCGCTCTTTCATCACCTGAGCTAGCTGTTCATAGCGCTGGCGCAGCGGTGAACCGGGGCGATAAGCCAAAACAATTTGTCGTGATGGCTGTGGATTGACCGCTTTGATATAACAGACACCATCTTTGGTTTTTTCATCCGGTAGCGAGAGCTGAGGTAATAAAGTAATCCCAGCCCCAGCGGCGACCATATTACGTAAGGTTTCTAAACTGGTGGCTTTAAAACGCTCATCGTCTTTCGCCCCCGCAGCAAAACAAAAACCTAACGCTTGGTCACGTAAGCAGTGACCATCGCCTAATGCCAATACGGTTTTACCGTTCAGTTCCAACATATCCACCTCATCACGATTGGCCCATTCGTGTGAACAAGGCACAGCAATACTCATCGGCTCGTTGTAGATATCGATCTCTTTAAAAGGGGCACTCTCCTCAACCGAGGCTAATACCAAGCAATCGAGCTTGCCCTCTTCTAACTGACGCACTAATTGATGCGTTTGCGCTTCATGTAAATAGAGTTCCAAATCAGGAAATCGAGCTTTGAGCTCAGGGATAATCTTCGGCAATAAATAAGGGCCTAGCGTCGGAATAAACCCAATGTGCATCGGGCCACTCATGGCCCCTCCCTGTTGACTGGCCATATCTTTGAAAACTTTAATTTCACTGAGAATACGTTTGGCTTGGTCAACAAGCTGTAGCCCAGAATCGGTAAATAATACCCGCCGACTACTACGCTCTAACAATACCGTACCAAGTTCATCTTCTAGCTTGCGAATTTGTCCACTAAGAGTCGGCTGACTGACAAAGCAGGATTCAGCGGCTTTACGAAAATGCTTGTGCTCAGCAAGAGCAACTAAGTATTCAAAATCTCGAATGTTCATCTTATTCCTAGATAAAAACCATCAATCATATCGAAAGCAACAGAAAAGGCGTCTCGTTATAGCGTCACTGCTGCAGTAAGAATATACCTATCAAAAACCATAACATTGAATGCTGATGACTATCAAAGCTTTTATGTTTTGCCACTAATCTCACACTGATGGGTTAATACTTCTCGTGTTTCGCTTAACGCGATAACATACTTAAGCGCTGCACCTCATCCATTAAGGAGTCACCATGAAACTCACCAGTTGTCACTACTGTGATCAAGCATGGTTCTGGAAAAAAATTGGTCGTTGCCAACGCTGTATTGATTGGTTAACCGTACTATCTGTCGCTTGCTGGGGAGTCTGGTTTTGGTTATTTAGAAATGAGCCAACCGCCATCGCATCCATCGCCCTTCTCTTCGCAGGTTTCGCTTTTAATGGTTTGTTATTTTTACATTTATGGATGAAGTTTGTCGTACTGCCTTGGCGAGAGCGTCAAAAAAACTCGACTGATCACTCGCCCACAAAAAAGCCCTAAAACGAAAAGGAGTTTTAGGGCTCTCTTAGAGCGATCTAAGAAAAAGCAGTGGTACAGATATAGACTGTGCTTTTTCTGGTTGGTTCCACTTTACACGATCTTTTTTGATCTTTTCTTTTGCTTGGTTTCACCATAAAAGATCTCAACACTTATCGTTGATGGATAACAATCCGCTGGGCAAAATCCACTTCTAAGGCTACTTCATCACAAGCATGTTGCCGCGGGCACTGCTCACAATCTTTTAATACCTTTTCCGGCAATAACGTTTTCGAGGTTGGAATAAAGTTCAGTTTCATAAAGAACTCCGGAGAACGAGTCAGTACGAACACTTTATTAATCGCCATTTGCTGGGCTTTTTTCACTAAGTAATGGACAATCGCACGCCCTTGACCTTGACGCTGCCAGCCCGCTTCAACCCCAAGAGAACGAATTTCTGCTAATCCTGAATCGTAAACGTAGAGCGAGGCGCATCCCGTGATCTCACCATGATGTTCAGCCACAGCGAACGAACCGATATCGCGTACAATGTCGCTTCGTGAACGCGGTAAGTTCTCGCCCATGTTTGCCCAATAAGCAACCATGCCTTCTAAACGTTCAATATCGGTTAAGCGTGCCGGACGTACTTTGACCGCACTTGTATCCCGCTTCGCCAAACGTTTTTCGGCCTCTTCAACGGCATAAGCCACTTGTGACGGAGCGACACCACCGAGTGCACTGCGTTTTTCTAAGCATGATTCGATGGTTAAAATGGCGTAAACATCATCTTCAATCACGGGAGAAAAGGCTTTTAACTCAGCCAAGGATAACTCTTCCAATGCGCAGCCTTTTTCGATAGCGCCAACTACCGCGACGCCGACAATATGGTGCGCTTCACGAAACGGGATACCTTTAGCCACTAAATAGTCGGCCAGCTCAGTAGCATTAGCATACCCTTGTTTGGCCGCTTCTAAAGTCCGCTCAGTTTTCACTTTGATCCCGTCAAAACACAAGGCTGCCATTTCCATACAATCATGCCAAGTATCAAGCGCGTCAAACAGCCCTTCTTTATCTTCTTGCATGTCTTTGTTGTAAGCCAAAGGCAAAGCTTTTACGGTCATCATCATCGCCGCTAATGACCCATAAACCCGACCAGTTTTACCGCGGATCAGTTCCAGAGCATCAGGATTTTTCTTCTGCGGCATTAATGAAGAGCCAGAGGTTACGGTATCTGCTAATTCAATAAATCCAGACTCACCGGAGTTATAGAAGATCATATCTTCGGCTAAACGCGATAAGTGAAGCATCGAAATCGATGCCACCGACATCAGTTCCATCACATGATCGCGATCCGACACCGAATCGAGTGAATTACGCGTAGCCCGGCGAAACCCAAGATCATAGGCCAACTGCTGACGATCAATAGGATAAGCGGTTCCAGCCAAAGCGCCAGAGCCGAGGGGACAAGTATCCAGCCGTTGTAGCGCATCTTGTAAACGTGAGTAGTCACGCTCAAACATCTCAACATATGCCAAACACCAATGAGCAAACGTGACGGGTTGAGCACGTTGCAAGTGCGTATAACCAGGCAGTACTGTCGCTTGATGTTGTTCAGCGACCGAAACCAACTGACTCTGCAATCTATCCAAGCCGAGCAGTAATTGCTGGCCTTGCTGACGACACCATAATTTTAAATCGGTGGCGACTTGATCATTACGTGAACGTCCGGTGTGCAGTTTCTTACCTAAATCGCCCACTTTACTGATTAACTGCTGTTCAACCCACGAGTGAATATCTTCCGCATCCGATGACAAGATCTGCTCAGGATCTTCCATTACCGCGAGCTTCAACTCATTTAATGCCAATTCTAATGCTTGTTGCTCTTGTTCTGTTAGTACGTTGACTGACCGTAATGCTTTCGACCAAGCAATCGAGCCGACAATATCTTGCTCAGCCAATCGGTAGTCAAAACGCAGGGAGTCGTTAAATTGTTTAAACCGGGTGTCTGCTGCTTGGGTAAATCTTCCGCCCCATAATGCCATTGCGTTTCTCCTACCTTTGACCTAAGGCGCATACGCCATAGGAAAACATCTTGTACTCGGGTTAAAAACAAGGATCGCCGAGCGATCCTTATGAGCTAATCTCTAACGATGGCCTCATTCAATCCAGTGAGGCTTATTTATTTTCGTTCAAGGCACGAATCCGACTCGCCAAAGAATACAAACGAATGAATCCACCAGCATGACTTTGGTCATATACTTCATCAGCCCCAAAGGTAGCAAACGCTTCTGAATACAAACTGTTCGCAGAACGTTTCTGAGTGGCGATCGCTTGCCCTTTGTAAAGCTTGATCACCACTTCACCGTTGACTTGCTGAGCGAGCTGATCAGCAGCGGCAAACACCGCTTCACGTAGTGGGGTGAACCAACGGCCATCATACACCAGATGTGAGGCTTTAATGCCGAGCTCTTCACGAAACTCAAACGATGCCTTGTCTAACACCAGTTGCTCTACTGCACGTAGTGCTTCCATCATGATCGTGCCTCCCGGAGTTTCATAACAGCCGCGAGATTTCATCCCCACCAAACGGTTTTCAACAATGTCGATCCGACCAACACCATGTTTAGCCCCTTTTTCGTTCAAATAAACTAAGGCGTTATAAGGTGTCATCAGCTCACCGTCGACACCAACTACCTGCCCCTTTTCCACTTGTAAAGTGACATACTCAGCGTCATTCGGTGCTTGTTCAGGATCAACGGTCCATACCCAGCAGTCCTCATTGGGTGCATTCCAAGTGCTCTCCAGTACACCACCTTCAGTGGAAATGTGCCACGCATTAGCATCACGTGAGTAAATTTTAGTTAACGATGCTGCGCAAGGGATATTACGCTCAGCCAGATAGTCGAGACACTCTTCACGGCTGACAATATCCCACTCTCGCCATGGGGCAATAACATGCAAATCTGGTGCAAGGGCAGCAAACGCACCTTCAAAACGTACTTGATCGTTGCCTTTACCAGTACAACCATGACACAGCGCATCAGCGCCGACTTTACGAGCGATCTCTACTTGTGCTTTAGCGATGATTGGGCGAGCCATTGAGGTACCCAGCAGATATTTCCCTTCGTAATACGCGCCTGTTTTTAAGGTTGGATAGATGTATTCAGCAACCATTTGTTCTTTTAAATCGACCACATAACACTCTGAAGCGCCTGAGGCTTTCGCTTTTGCTTCAATGCCTTGTAACTCTTCTTCTCCTTGGCCGACATCTGCAACAAAGGCAACCACTTCACAGGCATAGTTTTCTTTTAGCCACGGAATAATCACTGAAGTATCTAGACCACCAGAATAGGCAACTACTACTTTATTAACTTGAACTTTACTCATTGATGCTTTCTCCATTACCCAGTACCCGCTTAGCGGTCTGCACTAAGGTCTATTGATTGTGTTTAGTGGCCATGCGCCACTCATTGCCTATTGTGATTTATTGCGGTAAAAATTGGGTTCCAATACTTTCACCAGCAAATAGTTTGTGCAGCTTTTCCGGATAGCGCCATGTGGCGACTTGAATCGGACGCCCCAAATCATTGGCGGCCTCTAGTGCGGCTTTGACTTTGACGATCATCCCATCGGTGATCACTTTACCAGCAATCAAACTGGTGGCTTGCTGAGCGTTCAAGCTCGGCAATAAGTGCCCTTTGCCATCCAATACTCCACTCACATCAGAGAGCAGAACTAACTCGGCATCCAGTGCACCGGCCACCGCCACCGCCGCCTGATCGGCATTGACATTCATCATTTGTCCGTTTGCAGTAAGCCCAATCGAACTGATGATCGGTAGCCCGCCAGCATTAAGAATGGCTTGTAACAGTTGTGAATCGCCCGGCAGAGCTTTACCCACCGCTCCCAGTTCAGGATCGAGTTCCTCGACTTGACATAAGCTGCCATCCGCTAAACATAAACCGATGGCATTCAAACCGTCTTTTATGGCTTGTCCTTGGAGCATTTTATTGGCCGTTCCCGCTAACGCTCCGGCAATAAAAGGAATTTGTTCATAAGGGGTAACGCGTAGCCCTTCTTTCTTTACCGTCGGCAGGTGTAATTTTGCCATCAACTCATCGACCAAATAGCCGCCACCATGAACAATGACAATTCGTCGCTGAGCTTGAGCTTGATACAGTGCGATAGCGCCAAACAATTTGCTTAGCGTGTCAGAACAAGACAGCGCTGCGCCGCCTAATTTAATCACCAATGGATTATGCTGTGTATCTGTCATATTTCACCCTTACGCTTGGTGCTTTACACCAAAGCCGTTAGCTCAGAAAAACCGTAATGAATATTTAAACATTGCATCGCTTGACTCGATGCCCCTTTTAGTAAGTTATCGATCGCTGAAACGACGATGATATGCTCACCTTGCACTCGCCATCCCAAATCACAAAACGGCGTAAATTCCACATCTTTAATCGATGGCAAACTGGATTTTAGCCTCACCGCAGGCTGATCAGCATAAGCTTGAGTAAATGCCTCATCGACCTGCTGCGCCGTAACACCGGCTGCCAACTTCATGGTTATTGTGGCTAAAATACCCCGTTTAAAATTGCCCAGATGCGGGGTAAAAATCACCTCACAGCCTAAATGGGTAGCAATTTCTGGTTGATGACGGTGAGTAAATACGCCATAAGGCTGCAGGCTAACTTCACAAAAACTGTTGGTTAAGGTCGCTTTTCGACCTGCCCCCGTCACGCCGCTGGTCGCATTAATCACTGGCCATTGCTCAGTATCCAACAAATTTGCGTTAATCAACGGTTTAATAGCCAGTTGCGCCGCCGTCGGATAGCACCCTGCAACGGCAATCAGTGAACTATGCTGAATGGCTTCACGGTTCCATTCTGCTAAGCCATACACCGCCTTATCTAACCACTCACGGTGCTGGTGCTCAAAACCATAATAATTAGGATAAAAATCCTCACTTTTCACACGAAAGGCACCAGATAAATCAAAAACCTGACAATCTTGGGCGAGAAAAATCGGTGCCAGGTCGTGACTCACTTCATGAGCCGTCGCTAAAAACACCACATCGCACTGACTCGCAACAACAAATGGGTCAACTAAAGGCTCAATCTCCATGTCAATCAGCCCAGCTAATTTACCATGCAGCTCAGCCATTGATTTTCCTGCATCGAGACTGTTGGCGGAAACATATAAACCTGCTAGTTTGAGTTGAGGGTGTTTTTCCACCATCAGCGCTAATTCAGCACCGGTATAGCCACTTGCACCAATAATTGCGGTTTTTAACATTAATACCCATCCCAAAGCGGAGTGAAAGCCAAGTTAAAACTGATTTTTAATTTATAAAAACGAGTCTTAATTGGTTTTTTATTCATAAAAAGTGATTTAATATGTGTTTTACATTTTCAGCGATACTCTGTCAATAGTAGGAGCAAAGATAATATGCAATTACCTAGTTTCTTGGAGGTCTATTCGGGCCTGATTTCCACGCCTTCCATCAGCTCCACTGACCCGACATGGGATCACGGCAACAGTGAGGTGATTGCTAAATTAGCCGAATGGTTTGAAGCACTCGGCTTTACCACTCAAGTCGAAGTGGTTGCGCCAGGAAAACATAATTTAATCGCCAAAAAAGGCGCGGGAGAAGGCGGACTACTCTTGGCTGGGCATAGTGATACGGTGCCTTTTGATCAAGGTCGCTGGAATTTTGAACCTCATGCTTTAACTCAAGCGAACGATCGTTTCTACGGCTTAGGCACCGCCGATATGAAGGGATTTTTTGCTTTCATTTATCAAGCAGTAAAAAATATCGATTGGAGTAAGCAAAATAAACCCCTGTATGTCTTAGCGACCTGTGATGAAGAGACGACCATGCTGGGTGCCAGACATTTTACGGCTAACGCACCTTTTCAACCCGATTACTGCATTATTGGTGAACCGACCAGCTTAGTGCCTGTTCGTGGGCATAAAGGCCACGTCGCCAATGCGATTCGCGTAACAGGGCAGTCTGGTCATTCATCCAATCCTGCGCTGGGTGTTAATGCGATTGAGATTATGTACGAAGTCATGTTTGCCCTGATGCAACTGCGTGACCGACTGATTAAAGAGTATCATCACCCAGGCTTCGAGATCCCGAGTCCGACCCTCAATCTCGGCCATATTCATGGCGGCGATAGTCCGAACCGTATCTGTGGCTGTTGTGAGCTGCATTATGATGTCCGGCCTTTACCGGGAATTAGCTTAGATGGACTCGATAACCTACTGCGCGGCGCACTCAAAGACGTTCAAGACAAATGGCCAGGTCGAATTGCGATTGAAGCATTGCATGAACCTATCCCTGGTTACGAGTGTCAGCACGATCACCCGTTTATCCTTGGCGTGAGTGAACTGTGTGGACAACCCTCGCAAACGGTCAACTATTGCACTGAAGCTCCGTTTCTACAGCAGTTGTGTCCAACCTTAGTTCTCGGTCCCGGCTCTATCGATCAAGCGCATCAACCCGATGAATATTTATCCTTCGATTTTATCGAACCGACCGTGAATATTCTTTCTCAAGCCATCAATAAATACTGCTTTACTGAGTAATCCCATTTCCCCCGCGCCGCTCGTTGGATGGTGTTGATAGCGAGAGCGGCGCAACATCTCATCAAGGTTTTATATCGATGATGCCAGCATAAGCATGCTAATGGTTTCAATCAATTGTAAGAAAATTTCAACAAAATAAGTTATTTTGCCACCATTTTTCTAACAAAATGCAGCCTGACATAAATGAAATCTTTGTATGCTTTGTTTGACTCTACTAGACAAACTTCGCTAGATTGTGTAATTAAATAGATGACATTGGATGTAATTTTTTTACAAGGCAGGATGATAATGAATGAAAAATACGCCGCTCTAAAAAGTAACGTGAGCATGCTGGGTCGATTATTAGGGCAAACCATCCAAGCTGCTGACGGCGACGTTATTTTGGCAAAAGTCGAAACCATCCGACAACTTTCTAAATCAGCTCGAGCCGGCAACCAAGCCGATCGAGAAAAACTCATCGAAGAAATCAAACACCTCAATAATGATCAACTGACTCCGGTCGCGCGCGCCTTTAACCAATTTCTCAACTTAACCAATATCGCGGACCAATATCATACCATTTCTCGGCATAGCGAAGACCATCTTGGTGAAGCCAACGAGCTGCAAAGCTTATTCGCAAAATTGGCCGATAAAAAAATCAGCCAATTCGATGCAATCCAAGCCGTTCGTGATTTAAACATTGAATTAGTTCTCACCGCCCATCCGACGGAGATTACTCGTCGTACCATGATCAATAATTTGGTCAAAATTAACCAATGTTTATCGAATCTTGAGCTGAGCGATCTGTCTTCTAAAGAACGTCAAAAAACTGAACGTCGTTTAGAGCAATTAATTGCTCAAGGCTGGCACTCTGACGTCATTCGTAAACAACGTCCAACACCACTCGATGAAGCGAAATGGGGCTTTGCGGTGGTCGAAAACTCTCTCTGGCAAGCCGTTCCAGAATTTTTACGTGAGCTAAACGACAATATTAAAGCTAACCTTGGTGAAGGGTTACCGATTGACGCACGTCCCGTGCATTTTTCGTCTTGGATGGGTGGAGATCGCGACGGCAACCCCTTTGTGACCCATAGTGTCACACGTGAAGTTTTACTCCTCTCACGCTGGAAAGCCGCCGATTTATACTTAGCTGACATTAATGAATTGATCAGCGAATTATCAATGACCAAGTGTACCGATGCACTCCGCGCTTTAGCGGGTGAAGAAGAGCACGAACCTTATCGCGCGGTCCTCAAAGGTGTACGTCACTTATTGCAAGACACACTGGATATTCTCGACAGTAAATTACATGGCCAAAAATTGGCGGTTAAAGCGCCTTTACGGACCGAAAGTCAGTTATGGGACCCATTATACGCGTGCTATCAATCACTGCATGAATGTGGCATGGGGGTGATTGCCGATGGATCACTGCTTGATGCTCTGCGTCGAGTCAAAGCCTTTGGCGTCCATTTGGTTCGTCTCGATATTCGTCAAGAAAGTAGCCGCCACGCTGAGGCATTATCCGAACTGACACGCTATCTAGGGATTGGCGATTACAATCAGTGGAGCGAACAAGACAAACTGGCTTTTTTAACCAATGAGCTGAGCTCTAAACGTCCGCTACTTCCGCTAGATTGGCAGCCGTCTGAATCGGTCAAAGAGGTCTTAGAAACGTGCAAAATCATTGCCGCCCAACCGCAAGATGCCTTTGGTGCTTATGTAATTTCTATGGCTCATACCGCCTCTGATGTCTTGGCTGTCCATCTATTATTAAAAGAGTCTGGCTGCCCTTACCGCATGAGTGTCTGCCCGTTGTTTGAAACGCTCGACGATCTCAATAATGCCGAAAGCGTGATTAAACAGCTACTCGCTATCGATCTCTATCGTGGCTTCATTCAAAACCAACAAATGGTGATGATTGGCTATTCTGATTCCGCAAAAGATGCAGGGGTGATGGCCGCCGGATGGGCTCAATATCGGGCCATGGAAGACTTGGTCAAGGTGTGTGAAGAAGAGAGCATTGATCTGACGTTATTCCACGGTCGTGGTGGCTCGATTGGTCGTGGTGGTGCGCCGGCTCATGCTGCGCTGTTATCACAACCACCGAAGAGTTTAAAAGCCGGATTGCGCGTCACCGAACAAGGGGAAATGATCCGTTTTAAACTTGGCTTACCCGAAGTTGCGATCAACAGCTTGCATCTTTACGCCAGCGCTATTTTAGAAGCGAATCTATTACCACCACCAGAACCAAAGCAAGAGTGGCGCGACTTAATGGAAGTCCTCTCACAAGTCTCTTGTGAAGCGTATCGAGCGATTGTTCGTGGCGAACCGGATTTTGTCCCTTACTTCCGTCAAGCAACCCCTGAACTTGAGTTAGGTAAACTGCCGCTTGGCTCACGCCCAGCCAAACGTAATCCGCAAGGTGGTGTGGAGAGCCTACGAGCGATCCCTTGGATCTTCTCATGGAGTCAAAACCGTTTGGTACTCCCAGCGTGGCTCGGTGCTGGGGAAGCGATTCAATACTCGGTTGATAAAGGCCATCAAGCTCTGCTTGAGGAGATGTGTCGTGAATGGCCATTCTTCTCTACTCGCTTAGGCATGTTAGAGATGGTATACACAAAATGTAACCTTGATGTCTCTCGTTACTATGACCAACGTTTGGTCGAGCCAGCATTACGTCCATTAGGCGATCGCTTACGAGACCAGCTCCAAAAAGACATCAAAGCGGTACTCAATGTTGAAAATAATGAGAACCTGATGCAAAGCGATCCGTGGGGTCATGAGTCGATTCGTCTGCGTAATATCTATGTTGAGCCATTGAACATGCTGCAAGCTGAGTTGTTGTATCGGACTCGTCAATCCACCGAGGCGGATCCCGAGTTAGAGGAAGCGTTAATGGTCACTATTGCTGGCATTGCAGCCGGAATGCGCAATACAGGTTAGTAAAAACAGAATAAAACTCTAGACAGAGACCAAAAGGCCATCTAAAGATGGCCTTTTCTATGCCTTTCCGCGATTATTGAGAAAATTATCAACTTTTTTATTCGAAAAACTGTTTTTATTCTACTTTATGCTTATTATTTAGATATAATGCTAAACCCTGTGATGCCCTAATAACTATTTCAAATCACAGTCCAATCAATACAACATCATAATCCTAGGTGATACAAGGCTTTTTAAGGTGACAGAGACAGCACTCGATGCTGCATGACTGATACCTCATATCCCAATGTACCGATAGAAGTACATAAGATGGTTCAGTCGATTACGAAGTTACTCACCATTTGGATTAAAGACATGTCATTACCACACGTTATTCTCACCGTTCTTAGTACTCGTGACGCTACTGGATACGATATCACTAAGGAATTTTCAGCCAGTATTGGCTATTTTTGGAAGGCAAGTCATCAACAAGTTTACCGTGAACTGAACAAAATGGGGCAGCAAGGGTTAGTGACTTGTGTACTAGAGCCTCAAGATGGCAAGCCTGATCGTAAAGTTTACTCAATAACAGAAGCCGGCCGCCGAGCTTTAGGCGAATGGTTTGACCAACCAACGGCACATCCAACCGTTAGAGACGAGTTCAGTGCGAAGCTCATGGCGTGCTCAGTACAATCTGCTGAACCTTATCGTCTCCAGTTAATTGGATTAATTGAGGAATCTCGTAAGCTTGTTACCCACTATCAAGACATCGAGTCTGCATACTATGCCAATCCTGCGATGATGGATAAACAGCAGCGTTTAGAACGCCTGACCTTACGCCGTAATTTACTTACCCGTCAAGCATGGATCGAATGGGCAGAAGAGACGCTCGCTGAACTCAATGCGATGGCTTGATTGACCCAACATGAAAAAGAGGATGCTGAGCATCCTCTTTTTTTGTTGGTTTACTTCCCTTCCTAACCGCCACTCGAAGTGGTCAGGGTAGCTAAGGTAGATAGGCGATCAAATACCATCACCACCAATAAAGGTTTGTGAGCGACCATTAAATTGCTGGTCCATATCTAATGAGGGCTTATCTGTTTTCGGACGACCAACAATACGCGCTGGCACTCCAGCAACGGTGGTATGAGGAGGTACCGGCTGCAATACCACTGAACACGAGCCAATTTTCGCGCCTTCACCGACTTCAATATTGCCCAGGATCTTGGCCCCCGCACCAATCATCACTCCTTCGCGAATTTTTGGATGACGATCACCACACTCTTTACCAGTACCACCTAGCGTCACATCTTGTAAAATGGAGACGTCATTTTCAACCACGGCGGTTTCACCAATCACAATCCCAGTTGCATGGTCAAGCATGATGCCACAGCCAATGGTTGCAGCAGGATGAATATCCACCTGACAAGCCACTGAAATTTGATTTTGTAGATAAGTCGCCAGTGCAATGCGCCCTTGCTTCCAAAGCCAGTTGGCGACGCGATACCCCTGTAGCGCATGATAACCTTTGAGATACAATAGCGGCATCGAGTACATCGATACGGCAGGATCACGATTCACGGTCGCACAAATATCGCAGGCAGCAAACTCACTGATCGTCGGATCAGCGGCCAAAGCTTCCTCTACCACTTCACGCACCGCCATGGCCGGCATAGAAGCCGTATTGAGTTTATTGGCTAAAATATAGCTTAATGCTGCCGATAAACTGTCATGCTTAATGATCGTCGCGTGATAGAAACTCGCCAACATCGGCTCTTGTTCCGATTGTTCACGTGCTTCTTGGATGATGGTTTGCCAAACTTTTTTCTGTGCGCACTGCTTCATTTTATTTTGCCTTTCACTGACTTAGCCTCATCACGCTCATCCTCCAGACGGGTCGCGATAGCACTATCCTTCCACAGTATCTATCAGGTATTGAAAATTCAACCGTTATCGATTACTGATCACATCAGCAGTCTCGATCATTGCTCAGCTTTTTTATCTCGTGCGAGCAAGTCTTGCGCAGCCAAACGGGCATCTTTACCTTGATATAAGACCTGATAAATTTGCTCAACAATCGGCATTTCAACCCCCATACGCGCAGCTAATAACGACACTTCCTTGGTATTACGATAACCTTCAACCACTTGTCCAATCTCTTGCTGAGCAGCATCCACCGCTTTACCTTGACCCAACGCTAAACCAAAACGACGATTACGAGACTGGTTATCGGTGCACGTTAATACTAAGTCGCCTAATCCTGCCATGCCCATAAAGGTTTCTGGCTGTGCTCCTAAGGCAGCGCCAAGACGAGACATCTCTGCTAAACCTCGAGTAATTAACGCCGTACGTGCATTAGCACCAAAACCAATCCCATCGGACATGCCTGCACCAATCGCAATCACGTTTTTCACTGCACCGCCCAGTTGCATGCCGATAAAATCATGGTTGGCATACACTCGAAAGGTTTTGTTGCAATGGATTTTTTCCTGCAAGTCGACAACAAACTGAGCATCAGGCGAAGCCACCGCTATTGCCGTTGGCATGCCCATAGCAAGCTCTTTTGCAAAGGTAGGGCCAGACAGTACCGCTAATGGCACACGACTGCCGAGAATGTCGAGGGCGACGTCTTGCAATAAACGTCCCGTTTCAGGTTCAAGGCCTTTGGTTGCCCAGCAAAGACGACTGTCTTGACGCAGATGAGGTTGTAAGCTGCGTAATACTACCCCGAAGACATGGCTCGGAACGACAACCAGTAAATCTTGGCTGGCCTGCACCGCTTTCGACAAATCAGATTCAATAATTAAACTGTCTGGAAAGGCAATCCCGGGAAGAAACTCTTGGTTGGCACGATCAGACTGTAAACGAGCCATATGCTGAGGATCATGCCCCCATAACACAATATTTGCTCCATTACGTGCTAGCGAAATAGCCAGAGAAGTACCGTAAGAACCGGCACCAATCACGGTCATGGTTATCGGTTTGCTACTGACATGCTGTGCTTTCGAATCGGTCATTTTTTTACCTAATGAATAGCGAATGAATGAATAACCTGAACGGCTCGTAACCGCTTATTAGATCGAGACTAAAAACAAAAATGCACATCGCTTAGCTCAATGAGCGGCTCTGTGCATTTTTCTACCTATTCCTAAGCGAGGTCAAGCAGTAAGGAATATAGACAGCCATTAAATCAAATTAAGCTTGCGCAGTTTCACCGGCAGCTTGCTGTTGTAGGTAGTTCATAAATAGAGCGTCGAAGTTGACTGGCGCTAGGTTTAACTGCGGGAAAGTACCTTTAACCACTAAGCTCGAAATAGTTTCACGCGCATAAGGGAAAAGAATATTTGGGCAGAATGCACCCAAACAATGAGCCAGTTGGCCCGCTTCCATTTGCTCTGCAGTAAAAATACCCGCTTGCTGAACTTCACACAGGAAGGCCGTTTCTTCAGCATTTTTTACCGTTACTGTCAAACGAAGCACGACTTCATAGACACCCTCACCCAACTCACGACTTTGCGTGTCTAGATCCAATTTAACATCTGGATTCCACTCTTTTTGAAACATCGTCGGAGAGTTTGGTGCTTCAAATGAAACGTCTTTGAGGAAGATACGTTGAATTGCGAAATTTTGTTGTGGTGCTTCTTGTTGTGCGGCTTCAGCCATGATTAAAATCCTTAATATCAAAAATAGTGGTCAGTCAACTGTCTTGAGACTAAACGAGTACCGATAAATCATCCAGAGGGCGTTGCCAATCAATGGCAACGATCACAACTCGAATCATTCAGCGCAGCTTGTGGCAAGCAACATTACTCAAAACGACACAGCAACGATTACTTTTTGCCACGAACCAAAGGTAACTTCGCTTCACTCCACGTTACTAAACCATTTTTAAGCAGACTAACATTTTCAAATCCTGCTTTGGCTAGATGTGTCGCGGCTTCACGAGAGTTATGGCCTGTTTTACATACGACTATGATGGGGTCAGCTTTATGTTTTTCAATAGCAGGGAAGTTACCCGCTTTGATCTCAGATGGTAAAATGTGAACTGCGTCAGTAATATGTCCCTGCTTATATTCATCTTTAGTACGAATATCAACCACAATCCCATTTTCACGGTTCATTAAATGGGTCACCTGAGCGGCACCGATCTCTTTATAGACGGCGGTGGAAGATTTATAAATATTTAAGATCAACGCGATAAACACCCCTACCCATGCGAGGGAGAGGATCATGTTCTGTTGAAAAAAGTCAATGTACTCTTGCATATCCTGTGCTCTTACAGTGGAAATTCAAAACAGTGATGGAGTATAACGGGCTTGCCAGCTTGACGCGAGTGCTAAGCGCGAGGAAAAGGAAAAGCCGTGACCTTATCGATGTGATCTTCATCCAGTGCCAACATGATCAAACGATCAATCCCTAACGCGACACCAGCGCAAGCAGGCAATCCCGCAGCCAAAGCCGCCAATAAATGCTCATCGATCGGCTGCGCAACAAGCCCCATCGCCACTCTTTTTTGGTTATCTTGTTCAAAGCGTTTGCGCTGCTCAGCCGCATCGTCTAATTCATGGAAACCATTCGCCAATTCGATGCCTTTAAAGTACACCTCAAAGCGATCCGCCACTCGTGGATCGTTTCGGTTTACCTTGGCTAATGCGGCTTGAGAAGCCGGAAAATCGTACACAAACACAGGTTTATGTTGCCCGATATGAGCTTCAACCCCAATGCTGAACAGCAATTGCAACAAAGTATCACGATCTTGCTCAGGCTCAGCGATATCACTGAGACCTAATTGAGCAGCCACCTGCTTAAGCTCGACGAGGTTAGCCTCAAGCGGACAGACGTTTAATACCTGCAAAAAAGCATCTTGATAAGTGATTCTCTCCGCGGTATCGGTAGAAAGTATCATCTGCAGTAAAGCATCCACCTCATCCATCAAATCATGATGATCAAAACCGACTCGATACCATTCGAGTAAGGTGAACTCGGGATTATGATAACGACCATTTTCTTCATTACGAAATGCTTTGTTGATTTGATAAATAGAGCCACTACCTGCCGCCAGTAAGCGTTTCATATGAAATTCAGGACTGGTCATCAGATACAAGGTTTTTCCTGCGGCATAATCCGGCCCAACAAATTGAGTTTGAAAGGTTTGCAGATGGATGTCAGTTACCGTCGCCTGACTCATGGCAGGAGTATCTACCTCTAGTACCTCACGCTCAGCAAAAAATTGGCGGATATTCTGTAATAAACGGGCACGCTGCTGTAATTGGGCAATTGATGCACTCGGCATCCACTGTGGCTGACTCATAAAAAATATCTGTTATTGAACAAAGAGCATCATTTTACTCTGAGAAACCAAAAAACCAAATAAACCACAGCACACACTCTGTACGTGATCGTTATCACACAAAGCACATTAAGTATGCTTGTACTTGCACTACCGAAGCAAAAACCCAACAGAATCAATTTTTTCTTCGCTCTGCTCTTCTACACTAGAGCCAGCACTTGAGTTCAAGTGTTGAGTAGCGAGAGCGGATCAAGAATCTTTCTAGCCGCATCACGCGCCACATAATAATCAGAGGCGATAACCAAGCCTCACAATACACTACACTGGAGGATAACTGTGCAAACGATTACCACAGATATCGCAGTCATCGGCGCTGGTGGCGCTGGTCTTCGTACTGCTATTGCAGCGGCTGAAGCTAACCCAAATTTAGAAGTTGCACTAATTTCTAAAGTTTACCCTATGCGTTCCCATACCGTTGCCGCTGAAGGTGGCTCCGCAGCAGTTATCAAGGAAGAAGACAGCCTAGACAATCATTTTAACGATACCGTTGGTGGTGGTGATTGGCTGTGTGAACAGGATGTCGTCGAATATTTCGTTGCTAATGCAACCCGTGAAATGATCCAAATGGAGCAATGGGGTTGTCCTTGGAGTCGTAAAGACAATGGGGAAGTCAACGTTCGTCGTTTTGGAGGCATGAAAGTCGAACGGACTTGGTTTGCCGCCGACAAAACCGGCTTTCATATGCTGCATACTCTCTTCCAAACTTCAATTAAATACCCACAAATCAAGCGTTTTGACGAATACTTTGTGGTCGATTTATTAGTCGTTGATGGTGAAGTGCAAGGCCTGATTGCCATTCATATGGCAGAAGGTGAACTGGTCATTATTAAAGCAAAATCGGTAGTGCTCGCTACTGGCGGTGCTGGACGTGTCTACCATTGCAATACCAACGGCGGTATTGTAACGGGTGATGGCATGGCGATGGCGTATCGTCATGGTGTGCCACTGCGTGATATGGAATTTGTCCAGTATCACCCAACCGGACTACCAGGTACCGGTATTTTAATGACCGAAGGCTGCCGAGGAGAAGGCGGTATCATCGTCAATAAACATGGTTACCGTTATTTACAAGATTACGGCATGGGCCCAGAAACCCCAGTTGGTCAGCCGAAAAATAAATACATGGAACTTGGACCACGTGACAAAGTGTCACAAGCTTTCTGGCACGAACAGCAAAAAGGCAACACCATTAAACATCCATTAGGTGATGTTGTCCTACTTGATTTGCGTCATCTTGGTGAAGAATATCTGCAAGAACGTTTACCGTTTATTTGCGAACTATCAAAAGCCTACGTTAACGTTGACCCAGCGAAAGAGCCTATTCCTATTCGTCCAACGGTCCATTACACCATGGGTGGTATCGAAACCAATGGCCAGTGTGAAACTCGCATTAAAGGCTTATTTGCGGTGGGTGAATGTGCCTCCGTTGGTCTACACGGGGCCAACCGTTTAGGCTCTAACTCATTAGCTGAATTTGTTGTCTTTGGCCGCGTCGCTGGTGAACATGCCGTGCAACGGGCGGAAAGCTTTAAAGGCTGGAACGACTCGGCGATTAACGAGCAAGTCAAGGCCGTTGAAGCACGGATTCAAGCATTGATGAATCAAGAGGGTGATGAAAACTGGGCGACGATCCGTACCGAAATGGGTCATAGCATGGAAGCGGGTTGTGGAATCTATCGCCAAGAAGATCTAATGCAAACCACCATCGATAAGTTAGCTGAACTGAAAGAGCGTTATAAGCGCATCAGCATCAAAGATAAAGGTAAAGTCTTTAATACCGATCTGCTGTATGCGATTGAAGTCGGTTATGGCTTAGAGGTGGCGCAAGCCATGGCACACTCAGCGATGCTACGTAAAGAATCGCGTGGTGCTCACCAGCGTCTTGATGAAGGCTGCACTGAACGTGATGATGTCAACTTCCTGAAACACTCATTGGCCTTTTATCAACCGGATAGCGCACCAAAGATTGATTACAGCGATGTAAAAATCACTAAGTCTCAACCTAAAGCGCGCCTCTACGGTGAAGCCGCTGATCAAGCCGCAGCCGCAGAAAAAGCCGCCGAGCAACGCGCAGAGGAGCAAAAATAATGGCCGCAGACCGTATTCAAAAAGTCGATATTTTACGTTACGACCCAGAGCAAGATGCAAAGCCTCATTTACAGGCGTTTGAGATACCGTTTGATGACACGATGTCGGTCCTCGATGCCCTCGGTTACATCAAAGATAATGTCGATAAAGATCTCGCCTATCGCTGGTCTTGTCGGATGGCGATTTGTGGCTCTTGCGGCATCATGGTCAATGGTGTGCCTAAGTTAGCCTGTAAAAGCTTCCTGCGTGACTATCCAAATGGTGTCAAGATTGAACCGCTCGCTAACTTCGCGATTGAGAAAGATTTAATCGTCGATATGACGCCGTTTATCGAACGACTAGAAGCGATTAAACCGTACATCATTGGTAATGATCGTACCCCTGAAGATGGTGCGAACTTACAAACGCCAGAGCAGATGGCTCGCTATAAGCAGTTTGCAGGCTGCATCAACTGTGGTCTGTGTTATGCCGCTTGCCCTCAATTTGGACTTAACTCTGAGTTTATCGGCCCGGCAGCACTGACCTTGGCGCACCGTTATAATTTGGATAGCCGAGATAACGGTAAAGCCGAGCGCATGAAACTGATCAACGGTGATAACGGCGCTTGGGGCTGTACTTTCGTTGGCTACTGCTCAGAAGTCTGCCCAAAACATGTTGATCCGGCTGCAGCCGTTAACCAAGGCAAAATCGAGTCCTCCATGGATTTCGTGATTGCCATGTTGAAACCTGACGGTTCACCTAAAAAAGTGGAGGCATAGAATGAGTAATCGTAAACCTTACGTTCGTGAAATGACCCGTACGTGGTGGAAGGATGATCCTTTCTATCGTCTTTATATGGTACGCGAAGCAACCGTACTGCCACTCATTCTATTCACGCTATTTTTGACTATCGGGCTGGGATCTTTAGTCAAAGGTCCCGAGGCTTGGCAGAATTGGTTAGCGTTTATGGCGAATCCACTGGTTGTAGCGATTAACATCGTTGCTCTAGCGGGGAGCTTATTTCATGCACACACCTTTTTTGGCATGATGCCGCAAGTCATGCCGATTCGCATTAAAGGTAAGTTGCTGGATAAAAAGATCATTGTCTTAACTCAGTGGGCGGCAGTGGCTGTCATTTCACTGATCGTTCTCATTGTGGTGTAAGGAGCTTATTGTGGTGAATACCAATCCAAAACGTTCAGACGAACCCATCTGGTGGAGCCTATTTGGTGCTGGTGGTACTTGGTTTGCGATGATTACTCCGGTCACGGTACTCGTGCTTGGGATCATGGTTCCACTGGGTATGATTGATGCGCAAGCCATGAGTTATGAGCGAGTCACTGCTTTCGCGACCAGCATTATTGGTGCTTTATTTATTATAGGTACCCTTGCTTTGCCGATGTGGCATGCCATGCACCGTCTACATCATGGTATGCACGATCTGAAATTTCACACTGGCTTGGCGGGAAAAATTGCTTGTTACGCATTTGCGGCGCTGATTTCTGTGTTAGCCGTTGTGTTTATTTTTCTGATCTAGTTACGCAAGCTGATTTAACCATTCAACCTTCCATCGATGCTCACCCCTGATGGAAGGACACTAAACGTAAGAGCCAGCGCATTGCGCTGGCTCTTTTATCTCTATTTGATGAGATATGCCCAAACGAGTTGAAGATGCAGGTAGGCGGCAAGTGAGTAAATCCCCATGAGCATAGGCAAACTATGTGATTGAGGTGAACAAACGTAGCCAATACCGCAGCAGCTTCAAGTAGGAAGGGGATAGAAGCTTATTTCACGCGTCCAACATACTCGCCACTGCGGGTATCGACTTTAATCACTTCACCAATAGCGATAAATAAAGGTACGCGAACTACAGCGCCAGTAGCTAAAGTCGCAGGTTTACCACCAGTACCTTGCGTATCGCCTTTTAGGCCAGGATCGGTTTCGGTGACTTCTAATTCAACGAAGTTTGGTGGCGTGACCGAGATTGGGTTACCATTCCATAATGTCAAAGTGCAACTGGTGTTTTCAACCAACCATTTCGCGCTATCACCGACTGATTTTACATCCGCGGCAATTTGCTCAAACGTTTCGTTGTTCATAAAATGATAGAATTCACCATCGCTGTACAAATAATCCAGATCGATGTCGATCACATCAGCCACTTCGGCAGAATCACCTGACTTGAAGGTTTTCTCTAACACTTTACCAGAAAGCAATTTACGGATACGTACACGGTTAAATGCTTGACCTTTACCTGGCTTCACATACTCGTTTTCGAGAATGACACAAGGCTCATTATCAAGCATAATTTTCAGACCGCCTTTAAATTCGTTCGTGCTAACAGTAGCCATTTTTTCCTCTTACCTTCTTCGAGTTAAATTCAATGCCAAATATAATAACCCGAAAACACCAATCTGTTGAGCAAAACTGGCTGCAACAGCTAGCGAATGGGATCTCCGATCCCGAGCAGTTACTCACACAGTTAGCCATCGATCCATCGCCTTGGCAATCTGGCTTTAAAGCCAGAGCGCTTTTTGCGCAGCGAGTGCCCCAGAGTTTTGTTGAGCGGATGGAAAAAGGTAATCCTCACGATCCCCTTTTGCGCCAAGTGCTACCATTGAGTGACGAATTTATTATTCACCCTGGCTACTCGACGGATCCACTCGAAGAACAAAATAACTCGACGCCGGGGTTATTGCATAAATACCGTAATCGCTGCTTACTGATCGTCAAAGGTGGCTGCGCGATCAATTGTCGCTACTGTTTTCGACGCCATTTCCCTTATCAAGACAATAAAGGCAATAAATTGGTGTGGCAGCAAAGCCTCGAC
Organism: Vibrio sp. V33_P6A3T137; assembly: GCF_009904835.1. Lineage (NCBI taxonomy): Bacteria > Pseudomonadati > Pseudomonadota > Gammaproteobacteria > Vibrionales > Vibrionaceae > Vibrio > Vibrio sp. V33_P6A3T137. Next base: position 54,742 of record NZ_WXWK01000118.1, read on the forward strand.
TACATCGCCCAACATCGACAGCTCAATGAAGTAATCCTTTCCGGTGGCGATCCACTCATGGCAAAAGATCATGAGCTGGGCTGGCTCATCGAACAGATTGCCGCTATCCCACACATTAAGCGATTACGGATTCATTCTCGCTTACCCGTGGTGATCCCCGCTCGCATTACCGATGAACTAGTAAGCTTATGCGCCGAAACTCGTTTGCAGGTGATCCTCGTAACCCATATTAATCACGCTAATGAAATTAATGCTGAACTGAGCCAACAACTGGCTCGCTTAAGGGCCGAAAAAGTAACGCTACTCAATCAAAGCGTGCTCTTAAAAGGCGTCAACGATTCAGTACCGGCACAAGTCGCATTAAGTGAAGCATTATTTGATGCTGGAGTTTTGCCCTATTACTTGCATGTACTAGATAAAGTGCAAGGCGCGGCGCATTTTTATGTTAGTGATGAGCAAGCTAGAGCGATTATCGCAGGGCTGATCGAGCAAGTGTCTGGTTACTTAGTTCCCAAGCTAACCAGAGAAATTGGTGGACGACCGAGCAAAACGCCCTTAGATCTCCACCTCGAATGATTCGCTAACTCTATCGGTCATCATACCACCGTCAAAAGTCATCACTGCGGTGATTGTGGTCGATGATGATAAAAAGAGTATAAACATTTTTTATCAAAACCAATAAAGTCTATGATTTAACTAATCAAACAAGATCACGCATACTGACGCCTTTGTCGCGCGCTCACATTTGGAGACAACATGTTCACTTTAGACACCCTACTTGATCTAGGGCCGTTCAGCTGGTACGCACTGTTTTGTTGTGCGGTTAATGGGTTGTTGGTCGGTATTGAGCGACAAACTCGTGGCAAACCCGTTGGGATTAGAACCTCGATTTTGATTATCTCCGGAACCTATTTTTTTATGGCGATGGCAGTGTCTTTGTCGCCAAATACCTTAGATCAAGCGCGCGTACTAGGACAAATTATTACTGGGGTGGGTTTTTTAGGCGCCGGCGTAATGATGACTCAAGACGGTAAAATTCATGGCGTAACCTCTGCCGCGGTAATTTGGGTGCTCGCAGCACTCGGTTTAATGATCGGCTTAGGCTATTGGGTACAATCGGTGGTGATTACCCTGCTGGTTTTGTTAGTGCTCTATGGTGTTGATAAAGTGGAAAATACTTTTCAAAGTTTACGCCGTGGTGTTCATCAACGATTTCGTGGCCGTTAATTGCATCATTTCACTCTCGATAAATATAAAAAAACCGGAGTTTTCACTCCGGTTTTTTACTAATTAGCGCATTAGGCTAGCATCACATCATGCCGCCCATACCACCCATGCCGCCCATATCAGGCATTGCTGGGCCATCTTTCTTTGGTAGCTCAGTCACCATTGCTTCCGTAGTGATCATCAGACCTGCAACTGAAGCAGCGAACTGTAGTGCACTACGAGTAACTTTAGTTGGATCCAAGATACCCATCTCGATCATATCGCCATATTCACCCGTTGCAGCGTTGTAACCGTAGTTACCTTCACCAGCACGAACATTATTAGCAACCACCGAATCTTCTTCGCCAGCATTTTTAACGATTTGACGAATAGGGGCTTCCATTGCACGAAGCGCAAGGCGGATACCCACGGTTTGATCTTCGTTGTCACCTTCAAGGCCCGCTACTTTAGCGGCAGCACGAATTAGTGCAACACCACCACCCGCAACAACACCTTCTTCAACCGCAGCGCGAGTCGCGTGTAGCGCATCTTCTACGCGGTCTTTCTTCTCTTTCATTTCAACTTCAGTGGTTGCGCCGACTTTGATTACTGCTACACCGCCAGCCAATTTAGCAACGCGCTCTTGCAGTTTCTCTTTGTCGTAATCTGATGTTGCATCTTCAATTTGTTGACGAATTTGCACTACGCGGCCTTTGATAGCTCCTTCTTCACCAGCACCATCAATAATGGTGGTGTTTTCTTTGGTGATAGAAATACGTTTTGCTTGGCCAAGATCTTCCAGCGTCACTTTTTCAAGTTCAAGACCAATCTCTTCAGAGATAACGGTACCGCCAGTTAGAATAGCAATGTCTTGTAGCATTGATTTACGACGGTCACCAAAACCAGGTGCTTTAACCGCAGCAACTTTAACGATACCACGCATATTGTTAACAACGAGAGTGGCTAACGCTTCGCCTTCGACATCTTCCGCAACAATCAGTAATGGACGAGACGCTTTGGCGACGCCTTCAAGCGCAGGCAGTAATTCACGGATGTTAGAAATTTTCTTATCAACCAACAGAATGAATGGGTTGTCTAAGTCAACGCTACCCGCTTCTTGGTTGTTAATGAAGTAAGGAGATAGGTAACCGCGATCAAATTGCATACCTTCCACAACATCAAGCTCATCTTGTAGACCTTGACCTTCTTCAACCGTAATAACGCCATCACGGCCAACTTTTTCCATTGCTTCAGCAATGATATTACCCACGCTTGAATCAGAGTTTGCAGAAATAGTGCCCACTTGAGCGATGGCTTTAGTATCTGCACATGGTGCTGATAGGTCTTTCAACGCTTCAACGGCAGCAACAACAGCTTTATCAATACCGCGTTTCAAATCCATTGGATTCATACCCGCAGCGACAGCTTTCAAGCCTTCAGTAATGATCGCTTGTGCTAATACGGTTGCGGTTGTCGTACCGTCACCAGAAGCATCATTGGCTTGTGAAGCGACTTCTTTTAGCATTTGTGCGCCCATGTTCTGGAATTTGTCTTCCAGTTCAATTTCACGCGCAACGGACACACCATCTTTAGTGATAACTGGAGCACCAAACGATTTGTCTAATACTACGTTACGACCTTTAGGGCCAAGAGTCACTTTTACCGCGTCAGCGAGAACATTAACGCCTTCTAGCATTTTAATGCGTGCATCGTTACCAAATTTAACGTCTTTAGCAGCCATGTTTCATTTCCTTTTCTTAATTCTGTTTTAATCAATCGTTTTTGAATCAGAGCAAAAATTACTCAATGCTTACTCTTACTCGACAATCGCCATGATGTCGTTTTCAGATAGAATCAACACTTCTTTGCCATCGATCTTTTCTGTTTTGGTACCGTAACCTTCAGAGAAGATAACAGTATCACCCACTTTTACATCCAGCGCTTGAACCGAACCATTCTCAAGGATACGGCCTTTACCGACAGCTAATACTTTGCCACGAGTGGATTTTTCTGCCGCTGAGCCCGTTAGAACAATGCCACCAGCAGACTTAGATTCAACTTCTTGGCGTTCAACGATAACTCGGTCGTGTAATGGACGAATGTTCATCGGTCGTCTCTCCTGATTTTATTTTCTATGAGGTTAATGAAAAGGCTGATTACTCAGCTTGTGATTGTTATGTGGGGGAGAAAGCCAACAATCCCAAGGGGGAACAATAAAAAAAACGTGATTTAGTTAACAAATTTATCGAGAAAAGATTCAGCGCCCAAGGAAACGATCGATCGACAACGATCCATAGGATCAAGAATTGCAGACTCAACGGTCATCCAGCGCGACGTTCAGTGAGGATTCTATTCTCAGGTGATTGTAAATCCTTTGCTTTATTAAGAGGCTTATCCATAATAGACAGAGTAATTAAAGAGGAAAACCATGAAGACCATCGAGCGGATTTTACACACCATCAAACGAGAAGGTGCTGTCACAGCAAAACAAGTGGCAAATGATCTGCACATTACCACCATGGGCGCTCGACAGCATTTACAAAGCTTAGAAGATGAGGGGATCCTGATTTTCTATGATGTCAAAGTCAAAGTCGGTCGCCCAACTCGTCATTGGTCGCTAACCAAAAAAGGACATGATCAGTTTGCGGACCGACATGGTGAGCTAACGATTCAAATGATCGACGCGGTTGAACATCTATTTGGTCAAGATGGCTTAGCCAAAGTCACTGCTGAACGAGAAGCGCATACACTGCAACATTACCGACAAGCATTAATCGCCTGCAATGATTTAGCAACTAAATTACATACCTTAGTCAAATTGCGTGAGCAAGAAGGCTATATGGCTGAACTAGAACGTACAGAATGGGGCTATTTATTGATTGAAAATCACTGCCCAATCTGTCGAGCAGCCAAACGTTGCCCCGCACTCTGCGTCTCCGAACTCAATGTGTTTAAGCAGCTACTTGGCCCAGAGTGCCATATCGAACGTAGCGAGCACATTATTGAAGGCCAGCACCGCTGCGCTTACCGTATCCAACCTTTCTCAGCACATCCTTGAGCGCCGTAGCCTATTTTCTGTTTCAATAATGAGAATAGCGTGATTCTCTTCTCATTATTTTGATCTGTTATCTATACTGATCATTAAGTCATTAGGAGGCATGGCCTGTAACAAGTAAACACGTGGTGAGCTTCAACCAACCAACAAGTTCAGCAACGCTATTTGCTTTCGGGTCATCTCTTCATCCGCCATGATTTACCTTATGGCATGGTACTCATAGAAGATAAGGTGCACTCAATGTCTCGATCACCCAGTCCTATCCAAGTTCTCCCCTCTTTTGATGAGTTAGTATTGCTAGCAGAGCAAAATCCTGAAGCGTTTAGCTCATTGAAACAATCGCTCTGTGATGAATTGATTGATTCTGCTTCCGTTATCATGCAGGAGCGATTACGCGCTCAGCAAAACCATATTGATCGCATACTGAGCCGTTGTAAAAATCCTCACCATGCAAATGTAAAACTGATGCAGGAACTGAGTGTACAAATGATAAAGTTTCGAGGTGCTTTAGAAGGTGATAGCAAACCAACCACCTCGGCACAAATTATCCCTTTTCAAGCTCGCCACGATGATTGGCGCTAGGAATTCGTTGTATGGGGGGATTTTCCAAAACGATTATCGGTCACTTTACCCGCAAGAAAGCCACATTCGACTAAAATCCAACTTCCGCAGCCTAATGCAAGTAACGCAAGGGCGGTTTCCCACCAATTGGGAGTGGTCGCCATCGCCGTCTCCCCAACAGGCATACCCATTCGCCCTAGTAACAATGGTAAATTCAATAGTAACCACCAACTCGACTTATCGCGATCATGCCAGCGCTTAGCCGTTACCGCTAAGTCTGGTAATAAAAGTCCAAGCAGTAGCAAAGGCCAAAGGTAAGCCGCAAAGCTCGGCAACCAGCGACTCACTGTTAACATGAAAACAATAATGGTCAAATAATAACCGAGATTCCATAACCAATAGGTTTGGCGACCAATCCGGCCATGGAAAGAAAACAACAATTGGGTTAATGGCATTACTTACTCACTCAATAAATAATTTTCTGAAAACTATCTTTGTCCATATCACGCACATTGATCGTTAATGAATGAACCTGACTTGCTTGCTCAGCGAGTACGGCCATTAACTGGCGAGAAAGCTCACGTTTTTGTTGGCCACTGCGTCCATCGAGTAATTCAAAGCTGAGATGGATAAAGTCGACACTATCGCCCTGTTCACCAATCAACCAATGATGACAACGCAAAGTGCGAGATTTGATCGAGGCGGTTTCAAATAACCCACTGTCTATCGCTACTTGATGTAAATCTTCCAGTAATCCTTGGATGTTGACTCGTTCCTCAACAGAATTTGAATACTCTAAGACTAAATTTGGCATGAAAACTCCCTGTCTATCACTCTCGATGATTCATTTGCCACGATAGCAAAAATGATTCCCCTTAATATCACTCTCGTCAGCTTAACGCACTATGGGCAAGACAGAAAAGAGGATCCAAGAAAGTCATGACCCTAATCATGATCTATGCGCTTTTATCTGTTATATTCTTTGCCAGTCGTTCTTTTTTTATCAATTAAATTGGAGATATTCCTATGCGTCGTCCTGTTGTGATGGGTAACTGGAAACTTAACGGTAGCAAAACTATGGTGACTGAGCTACTGAATGGCCTGAATGCTGAGCTAGAAGGTGTAAACGGTGTTGATGTGGCTGTCGCTCCACCAGCGCTATACCTCGATCTTGCTGAGCGTTTAATCAAACAAGGTGGCAACAAAATCATTCTTGGTGCACAAAATACTGACCTAAATAACAGCGGTGCTTTTACCGGTGATATGTCTCCAGCGATGTTAAAAGACTTCGGCGCCACTCACATCATCATTGGTCACTCTGAGCGTCGTCAATACCATCATGAATCTGACGAATTTGTCGCTAAGAAATTTGCATTCTTAAAAGAGAACGGTCTAACACCAGTGTTCTGTATCGGTGAATCAGAAGCACAAAATGAAGCAGGCGAAACCGAAGCGGTTTGTGCGCGCCAAATTGATGCCGTGATCAATGCTTACGGCGTAGAAGCACTAAACGATGCGATCATCGCTTATGAACCCATCTGGGCAATCGGTACTGGTAAAGCAGCAACAGCGGATGACGCACAGCGTATCCATGCTTCTATTCGTGCTCACATCGCCGCGAAAAGCCCTGCCGTTGCCGAGCAGGTGATCATTCAATACGGTGGCTCAGTGAAAGCAGAAAATGCAGAAGCTTACTTCTCACAACCAGACATTGATGGCGCTTTAGTTGGCGGTGCGGCACTGGATGCGAAGAGCTTTGCTGCAATCGCGAAAGCAGCCGCTAAAATGAAAAATGCTTAATCATTATCAATAAGTTATCTCAAGGCTAGCCATGCTGGCCTTATTTTTATCGCCAAGTTCATCGCTAGTACCCGATCCTGATATAGAGTATCCTAGCTCCTCTTGCACTTTCTATTCGCTGATTCACCATGCACGATAAACACGGCTTGTTGTCCGCCCCTATCCCCCAAGTACTGCGCCAAATGACGCTGCCAATGACGGTAGGGATGATCGCTATCTTACTGTTTAACTTAGTCGATACCTTTTTTATTTCGTTGCTCGGTACTCAAGCACTAGCCGCCATCAGCTACACCTTTCCGGTCACCTTCGCCGTCAACTGTATCACCATGGGGATTGGCGTTGGACTCTCTACCTGTATTGGCCGTTTATTAGGTCAAGGAGAAACCAAGCAAGCGGCGCGCCTGACTAGTCATGGTTTGTTATTGGCCGTGGTCCTGGTACTGTGCGCCTCCTTCATCGGTGTTCTTACTATCGACCCACTATTTCGTTTACTCGGCGCACAAGCTGAATTGCTCCCCCTGATTAACCAGTATATGCAAATTTGGTATCTGACCATTCCTTTACTGGTGATCCCCATGGCGGGCAATAGCGCCATTCGCGCTACCGGAGACACTAAAACTCCCGCCAAAATCATGTTATTGGCGGGAGTCATCAATGGCGTACTCGATCCATTATTGATTTTTGGCTATGGCCCCTTTCCAGAATTAGGCATACAAGGGGCAGCGATTGCCAGCGCCTGCTCTTGGCTCGGCGCGCTAATCGGCTCACTGTATATTTTGGCTCGACGTGACAAGCTGCTTGCTCGAGCTAATTTGAAAATGCTTAATCGTGACTGGCGACAAATTTTAACCATTGGCACCCCAGCGGCGCTATCGAGTGCGATGAATCCATTATGTGGTGCCGTGTTAATGATCATGCTTTCCCAACATGGCACCGCAGCCGTCGCGGCTTATGGTGCCGCACAGCGTATTGAATCGATTTTAATCTTGGTATTAATGTCGCTCACTTCTGCCTTAACGCCATTCATGGCACAAAACTTAGGGGCCGATAATCCACAGCGCAGCTTTGAAGGGTTATTTGTTGGCCTGCGTTTTGCCGTGGTTTTTCAGTTCTTGATTTTTATCATGATGGTGCCACTGAGCATTCCGCTAGCGGCATTGTTTTCACAAGAGCAAAGCGTGCGTGACTTACTGTGGTACTACTTACTGATTGTCCCTATCAGTTATGGCTTTCAAGGTATCGTGATGATGTTGGTTTCGGCGTTGAACGCCCTTCATCAACCGCTAAAAGCATTTCAATGGAGCGTAATGCGTCTTTTCATCTTTACTTTACCTGCGGCTTGGCTTGGGGCGTATTGGTATGGTGTGATCGGATTGTTTATCGGCATCGCTTTAGGCAATATTATGGGCGGTTTGCTTGGCTACCTATATGCGTTACGGCTACGTCAACGAATACTGTCGATAACAAACTAGATACCAAGACAAGTTTTATGGCAACAAAAAACCGAAGCTTTTGACTTCGGTTCTGCTTCAGATTATCCAATCGGCGCGCGAAACTTAGATCTCTTCGAGCTCGTCGTCTTCAACGTCTAAATCGACGTTTAACGGCTCAGGTGATAAAATCACCCCTGTGTTATCGGCGTAGAGATAATCTTCAGGTAGGAAGGTTACCCCACCAAAGTTCACCGCAACATCAATTTCACCGATACCCAGTGACACCGCGCCAACAGGAATAGAAGCCAGCGCTTGAATACCCACGCTCATCTCTTCCAGTTCATCGACTTCTCGAACGCAGCCATAAACGACAATGCCTTCCCACTCGTTTTCTTCAGCAATCGCAGCGAGCTCGGCATCAATCAGCGCTCGACGTAACGAACCACCACCATCGATCAACAGCACTCGGCCGACACCGTCTTGTTCAAGAGTTTCGCGAATCAACCCATTATCTTCAAAACATTTAATGGTCGTCACTTGACCAGCAAAGGATGCTCGCCCTCCAAAGTTACTGAACATCGGTTCTAGTACATCGACTTGCTCGAGATAGATATCGCACAGCGCAGAGGTGTTGTATTCCATAGCTTTACTCTCTTAACGAACCATTATCCCACGAGTATATAGTGTCAGTAAGTCAATGCAATGACAGAACGCAAATTAACGTAGGATTGTTTGAGCGATGACGACCGAAATAAACAATACATTGGTAACTAAAGCGCATTTGACTGCATTGGGTAACAAAGGCGCCATCTGTACCGGTTGCGAAGTTCGATACACGGCTCGCCCATGATTAATCAATACCATCAGGCTGAACAAAAAAGGAGCACTAAGCCAAGCTGAACGGTCTTGAATCAATAAGTAGCTGGCAAAGGCGCATAGGGCTCCGGCTAATAACAACAGATGATACACCTTGGCACGCTGCTGCCCTAAACGTACCACTACCGTACGTTTACCACATAAGGCATCGTTTTCAATATCTCGCATATTATTAATATTGAGCACCGATACCGCTAATAACCCACAACCAACTGAGGGCAATAACAACCGCCATTCGATCTGGCCTGTATGTAAAAAATAACTGCCAGAGACACCAAGTAAACCGAAAAAGATGAAGACGGATAAATCCCCCAACCCCACATAGCCATAGGGTTTATTGCCAACGGTATAGGCAATCGCAGCGAGAATGGCGACTACGCCCAGCGCCAAAAAGGCAGCAATACTTTGGGCACTGTCTAACGCATAAAAAACCAAGGCTAATCCAGAGACGATCGTTAATAGCACATTAATGATCATCGCTTGTTTCATATCTGCTAATGAAACCGCGCCAGATTGAATTGCCCGCATCGGTCCAAGACGCTGTTCGTTATCCGTCCCTTTTAGCGCATCACCGTAGTCATTGGCTAAATTGGAGAGAATTTGCAATAAGGTTGCGGTCAGTAACGCTAGACCAGTGACTGGCCAAGACCACGAACCGACAGAAAACGCCAGTACACTCCCCGTAAGAATAGAGACCAAAGCGAGAGGAAGAGTTTTCGGCCGCGCCGCATCGACCCAAATACGTAAAGAGTTATTCATAATAAATAGCAATGACAAAACAGTGCGCTGAGTATACGCGCAAACGAGGGCGATAAAAAAGCCCACCAGTGCGGTGGGCTAGTAATTTATAAGATAAAGCGGCTAAGATCCTCGTCTTCCACCAATTCACTGAGACGGCCACGTACATAGTCGCCATCGATGACCATTTGACTACCCGGGCGCTCTGTCGCTTCATAAGAGATCTCATCCATCAAACGCTCCATCACCGTATGCAAACGTCGTGCACCAATATTTTCTGTGCTTTCATTGACTTGCCACGCGGCTTCGGCAATTTGTTTAATGCCATCTTCAGTAAAGCTGATATCGACCTGTTCAGTCTTCATCAATGCGATATATTGCTCAGTTAAAGACGCTTTCGGTTCGGTAAGAATACGTTTGAAATCATGACTCGATAACGCTTCTAACTCAACACGAATCGGTAAACGACCTTGCAGCTCTGGAATTAAATCCGAAGGTTTAGCCACTTGGAAGGCACCCGAAGCGATAAACAAAATATGATCGGTTCTTACCATACCGTGCTTAGTTGAAACGGTACTTCCTTCAATCAGTGGTAATAAATCACGCTGTACCCCTTCACGAGACACATCCGGACCAGAGCTTTCACCGCGCTTACAAATTTTATCAATTTCATCGATAAACACGATGCCGTTGTTCTCAACGTTGTAAATAGCTTGCTCTTTTAACTCTTCTTGGTTAACCAGTTTCGCCGCTTCTTCTTCAACCAAGGCTTTTAACGCCTCTTTGATTTTCAGTTTACGCTTTTTCTTGGTATCACCTGCGAGATTTTGAAACAACCCTTGCAGTTGATTGGTCATCTCTTCCATACCTGGAGGCGCCATAATCTCAACGCCCATTTGCGGTACGGCAACGTTAATTTCAATCTCTTTGTCGTCTAACTGGCCTTCACGAAGTTTTTTACGAAACACTTGGCGAGTGGTCGATGACTGCTCGGTTTTTTCTGACTCTCCCCACGCATCGCGCGCAGGAGGCAAAAGGGCGTCAAGTACCCTTTCTTCGGCCAATTCTTCAGCGCGAAACTTAACTTTTTCCATCGCCTGTTGATGGGTTAATTTAACCGCGACATCGGTCAAATCACGGATAATACTTTCGACTTCTTTACCAACATAACCCACTTCGGTAAATTTCGTTGCTTCTACTTTGATAAACGGTGCATTGGCTAGCTTAGCTAAGCGGCGAGCAATTTCTGTTTTACCCACCCCTGTTGGGCCGATCATCAGAATGTTTTTCGGTGTCACTTCGACCCGTAAACTTTCTTCAAGTTGCATACGGCGCCAGCGGTTACGTAATGCAATCGCTACAGCACGTTTGGCTTTCTCTTGACCGATAATATGGCGGTTTAGTTCGTGAACAATTTCACGAGGCGTCATTTCAGACATCATCAATTCCTTACATTCAGTACAGAGTTCACACCAGATTATGCGTTCTTTTCAGGCAATAATGCGGCTGGTATTTCTAGTTCTTCAATGGTGTGATGGTGGTTGGTAAATACACAAATATTGCCAGCAATATTTAACGCTTTTTCAGCAATTTCACGCGCGTCTAATTGAGTGTTTTCCAACAACGCGAGTGCTGCGGCTTGAGCATAATTACCACCAGAACCAATCGCAATCAGATCGTGTTCTGGCTGCACCACATCGCCATTACCAGTAATGATCAACGATGTGGTTTCATCAGCAACCGCTAAAATCGCTTCCAAACGACGCAAAGCACGATCACTACGCCAATCTTTCGCAAGCTCAACTGCTGCTTTGGTCAAATGACCTTGGTGCATTTGCAACTTACTTTCAAAACGCTCGAATAGCGTGAAGGCATCTGCGGTACCACCAGCGAATCCGGCCAGAACTTTATTGTTGTATAAACGACGAACCTTGCGCGCATTACCCTTCATTACGGTATTGCCAAGCGAGACTTGGCCGTCTCCGGCAATCACAACTTTATTATCACGACGTACAGATACAATGGTAGTCACGTGAGGACCTCTTTATTATTTCACTAGGGTGTTTAAGGTATATGAGGATGCGGAAAAACGATTTCAAGGTAAGGAGAAACGGAATACAGAAAAAAGGCCAACGCGGCCGTTTTCTCTCCTCTTACGAAGAAGAGCGAGAGAAAGTGACTCGTTAGCCATCTTGAAAGGTTGAATCGCCTAAATTCTGTTTATTGTGATTCTTTCCATATCGCACAAGGCTCAATTTTAGCGCGTTGTAAACGGTGGCGATCTCGCTCAGCATCTCGTTTTAATGGATATGGTCCTAACACCACTCGAAACCAACTGCTATTTTCAGTTTTGCGGATGTTGCTCTTTAGCCCTTGAAAAGCAATCTCGACCTTACGCGCTTCCGCTTGTTGCAAGGTTTTAAATGCCCCACACTGCATGATGTACGGGATCTCCGACAGTTGCTGCTCTTTAGCGGTGACTTCAATTTCACGCTGAGGCAGACTCTGCACATAGTCCCACTTTTCCGTCGGTGGTGGCGGGATCACTCGCGCAGGTGGCGTCGCAGGTTTAACCGGAGAAACGGTTTTGACTGGTGGTGCGGGCGGCTCAGGTTTCTGGTTGAGCCAATACAATCCATAAACAAACCCACTGAGGAGGATTAACGCGATCAATCCACTGCGCCAAGGTTTTCGGCGCGTTGTTGTTTTTGCGGTCGGCTTCTTTGGACTACGACCCCTTCTTACATAATCTTTATTAGCCACGATTCAATTCAAACGCTGACAATTGTAGCTCCATGGTAAAGGAGTTTGCCGTCGGATAACAGCGTCAATATGTAAGCAACGCTGGTTATCTTCTGCAAACCCGCCCAGTCAGGGCAATATTTACCTTGGCGGCGCGGCGCTGGATCTCACTACCAGATGAGTTTCTAACAACCGTGATCCGGCCTGAACATCTCGACCTCGCAGTAATTCAAGCATCATCAACATCGTTTGTCGGCCAATTTCATAGCGTGGCTGGCAAATCGTCGTTAACGGTGGATCGCAATACTGAGCAAACTGAATATCATCAAACCCCACAACGGATAAATCTTGCGGAACTCGTAAACCTAAGCGTTTCGCCTCTTGCATTGCCCCAATCGCCATCGCGTCATTATGACAAAAAATCGCACTTGGTGGCTCAGATAGTGCTAATAACTGTCGTACCGCTTTAGCACCGGATTCAAAAGAGAAGTCACCAACAACGGTATAGGTTGGGTTTTTCACCAATCCAGCTCTACGCAGTGCTTGCTGGTAACCTTGCTGACGAAATTCACACAACACAGCACCTACTGGCCCGCTGATTTGAGCAATTTTTTTATGTCCCATCTGAGTGAGGTAGTTCACCGCCTCAAATGCTGAGGTAAGGTTATCAATATGTACCGTCGGCAGTTCTAACTCCGGGGCATATTCACAGGCCATCACCATCGGTGGCAGATTTTTCTGTTCCGCTTTACTGACATCAAACGGCAGATCAGCACCAAGCAATAACATACCGTCGGCTTGCTTGGTGAAGACTAAGTTCACAAACGAGCTTTCACGCTTCTTTTGTTGACCACTGTCACCCAGCAGCACCAAATACCCATGCTCCATCGCCACATCTTCGATACCACGAATGATCTCGGTGTAATAAGGGTCACAAATATCGGGCACGATCACCACAATGGTTTTTGATTCATTACGGCGCAGATTTCGCGCTAAAGAGTTGGGGGAGTAGCCAGCTTCAAGTACCGCTTCTTCCACTCGTTTACGAGTGGTGGTGGATACTTTCTCAGGATTCATCAACGCACGAGATACCGTCGCGGTAGAGACACCTGCCAACTGGGCAACGTCCTTCATTGTCGCCATAAATTCTTAACCCTCTCTATTTTCTCTCAATACCTAAGCCGAATAAACGTTGTCGGTAAAACGACTCCCTTCGTCGTAAAGTCATAACATGGTCGACGAAAACGATTCACTGAACGTATAGTGCCCCTAGTTTATTTCTTTCCATAGAGAAAGTTACGGCTTAAGTAACATTTTTTGCATTACAAATATGATATCGATCACAGCAAGTGATTTTAGTTGCGCAAATAAAACTCACTGCTATTTAGAACCCCTAAAAAAACAGCGCTCAGTCAGCCCTACTTTCAATAAGCATCAAGCGAGTGAGGGGAGAGATTTAACTCAAATCTTGCGGCTCAATATCCAAAGACCAACGCACTTTATTGGCTAAAGGCAACAACTGAATAGCCGTTTTTGAACTGGTTAATATCGCCTGCATCGTGCTACGTGAAGGGGTTTGTAGTAACAGTTGCCAACGGTGCTTACCCGCTCGCTTAGCCAATGGTGCTGGCGTTGGCCCAAGTACCACGCAGGCTTGATCAAACAACGGATGAACTTGTAAGGTTTGCCGAACTTGCCTTAAGAAGGTTTCTACCACCGATGATTGATTCGCTTCAGCGCGAAACAGCGTTAAATAGGTGTAGGGCGGAAGTTGAGCGACGTGCCGCTCAGCCAGAGCGGTTCGAGCAAAATGATCGTATCCCTTATGCAGTAGCGCTTGTAATAAGCTGTGCTCAGGATGATGAGTTTGCAAAACCACTTCCCCTGGCTTACTTGCCCTTCCCGCGCGGCCAGCAACTTGAATGAATAACTGTGCCAAGCGCTCTGGGGCACGAAAATCACTGCTGTACAAAGAACCATCCACATCCAACAGCGCGACTAAGGTTACATTGGGAAAATGGTGCCCTTTGGCCAACATTTGCGTACCAATCAAAATTTGATACTGATTATTGTGGATGGCGGTCAGCGCAGCTTCTAAACTGCCTTTACGCCTAGTGCTGTCTCGATCAATACGAATGGTGCGATAATCAGAAAATAACTGAGCAAGCTGTAGCTCAAGTTGCTCAGTCCCAACGCCAACGGTCACTAATTGATGTGAGCCACAACTTTGACAGTGCTGAATCACCGGACGTTGCGAGCCACAATGATGACAACGGACCTCGTTACTGTGTTGATGATAGGTGTAATAAGCATCACAGCGCTGACAATCGGCAATCCAACCACATTCATGGCACATCAAGGCGGGAGAAAAACCACGTCGATTAAGAAACAGCAGCACTTGATTGCCTTGCTGCAAATGACGACGCATTTCGGCTATCAACGGCGCAGAGAGTCCGCTCTCTAAATACTCACCTTTAATATCCAGCACTCGATTTTTCGTGGGCACGGCGTGCCCCGCTCGCTCAGTCAGTTGCAGATGATAATATTTTCCACTCAACGCATTATGCAGCGTTTCTAAAGCCGGAGTTGCCGAGCCGAGGACAATCGCCACTTGCTCAAGATTGGCTCGCATGACCGCGACATCGCGCGCGTGATAACGCAAGCTATCTTGCTGCTTATAAGAAGTATCATGTTCTTCATCAACAATAATAATCCCGAGATCAGCAAAAGGGGTCAATAAGGCCGAACGAGTACCAATAATAATCCCCGCCGCTTTATCCCGTGCTGCTAACCAAGCATTAAGACGCTCCGTGTCATTTAATCCCGAGTGAATCACGACCACGGGCACGGTAAAACGTTGACGAAAACGTTGAATCGTTTGTGGCGTCAAGCCAATTTCTGGCACTAACACTAAGGCTTGTTTGCCTTGTTCCAAAACAGGCTTGATCAAATTTAAGTACACTTCGGTCTTACCTGACCCCGTGACGCCTTGCAACAAGTAGCACCCAAAGCCCGGCTGACTGTTCACCGTCGCAATCGCAATCGCCTGCTCTGGGTTTAATTTCGGTTTATCAACCCGAGCTTCAACATCAGAAGGCCAAGGTACGATCTGCGGAGCTTGCTCAAGCACCTCTATCCATTGCTTATCAAGCAGAGTATTTAGCGTGCTACTTGATACCGCTTCATCCAACATAGTCTGATGAGAAACGGGCCCCGCTTGCAATAACTGCATAACCTTGGCCTGCTTGATGGCACGACCAAAGCCTTGGAGTAGTTGATTGCGCCCTTGCTCAGTCAGTCGCCACTCCTTAGTCACCGCAAATTGGGCCGCTTTGCCTTTACGCAACGCACTTGGCATCGCGTTAGCTAGGGTTTCTCCCAGAGGGTAATGGTAATATTGACTGCACCACTGCAATAACCCATAGAGTGTTTCTGGCCATAACGGCTGTGTATCTAATACCGCATGCAGCGATTTCAATTGATGCAAAGGAAAATCGGATTCAGACACGAGAGCAATGACAATCCCCACTAAGGTTTGGCGACCAAACGGAACCGAAACCCGTCCGCCAACCACAGGACACACACCGTCAGCAATCAAATAATCGAAGGATTTATCAAGAGGAACCGGTAAAGCAACACGAGCAATAGTGGGGCGCATAACCATCCGTTAGCAATAAAAAGGAGCAGAAAACACAGTCTACTGGATGACAACCAGAAATTCGACCAACAAAAGTGGTGAAAATAGCGCCGAAAGCAGTTGATCCCATGGCGTGGATTCATTAATATATCGCGCCTTAAAGATGCTTGGCAAATCGGTTTAGCATCTGCATATTATCATTAACATTACGTGTGGTGTCCGGCATTGATCCGGATAGCGACGCGGCCTACATTTGAGGTTATCCCATGAAAGCTGGTATCCACCCAGAATACAAAGAAGTCAGCGCAACTTGCTCTTGCGGCAATGCTTTCACATTTAAGTCAACGCTTGCTAAAGAAAGCATCTACCTTGACGTATGTGACAAATGCCACCCATTCTACACTGGTAAGCAACGTATCGTTGACACTGGTGGCCGCGTTGACCGCTTCAACAAGCGTTTCGGTGCTCTATCCAGCAAGAAGTAATCCTTACTTCACGCGAAGATTATTAAAAGAGAACGCTCCGGCGTTCTTTTTTTATGTGGTCATGTTATTGCTCTCTGCTTTGTCTTATTTGACGCTCATCTGGTCTTATCAGTCTTCATCTTACCGATTTGATGGTTTGTGATCGCAATCCCACCTAGGCAGCTCAATCGACATCCTTTAGAATCATAGTTTCGTTGATAACATTATAAGAGAAGCTCCCCCTATGTCTGATGATCATCGCCAAGACCTCTCGCCACAAGAAGCATTTCGCCAACGCGCTCTTGATTACCATGCACTACCGACTCCAGGTAAAATTGGCATTGCCTTAACCAAGCCAGCCGATTCAGCCAGTGACCTTGCGCTTGCCTATAGCCCAGGCGTGGCAGAACCGGTACGTGAAATCGCCCAACAGCCTGATAACGTGTACAAGTACACCGCCAAAGGCAATACGGTTGCCGTCATTTCGAATGGCACCGCAATTCTTGGTTTAGGTAATCTTGGTCCGATGGCATCAAAGCCGGTAATGGAAGGTAAAGCGCTACTCTTTAAACGCTTTGCTGGTCTTGATTCGATCGACATCGAAGTCAAACATCGCACTATCGATGAGTTTGTAGATACCGTTGCCAACATCGCCGACACCTTTGGCGGGATCAATTTAGAAGATATTAAAGCGCCAGATTGCTTTGAAATTGAACGCCGCCTCATCGAGCGCTGTGATATCCCTGTCTTCCATGATGATCAACACGGTACCGCGATTGTAACGGCCGCAGGAATGCTCAACGCGATTGAGCTGCAAGGCAAACAACTCAATGAATGTATTATTGTTTGTCTGGGTGCGGGCGCCGCAGCGGTCGCTTGTATGGAACTGTTGATTAAATGCGGGGCGATGCGTGAAAAAATTTACATGCTGGATCGCCAAGGCGTCATTCATACCCGCCGTGACGATTTAAACGAATACAAACAATTGTTTGCCAACAATACCGATAAGCGCACTTTGGAAGATGTGATTGCCGGTGCCGATTTATTCCTTGGGGTTTCTGGCCCGAATTTATTACCACCAGAAGCCCTGGCATTAATGGCCGATAAACCCGTTGTTTTTGCTTGCTCCAACCCCGATCCGGAAATTAAACCTGAATTGGCTCATCAGGTGAGAAACGATTTAATCCTCGGTACTGGGCGCAGCGATTACCCTAACCAAGTGAATAATGTGCTGTGTTTCCCATTTATTTTCCGTGGTGCATTGGACGTTCGCGCCAGCGAAATTAATGATGCAATGAAACTTGCCGCTGTCGATGCAATTCGTCAATTAGCCAAAGAGCCGATCCCAAGTGAAGTACTCAAAGCGGCTGGGGTTGAAAAGCTTAGCTATGGTACTGATTATATTATTCCAAAACCAATGGACCCACGCTTACTACCACGAGTCGCCAAAGCGGTCGCTCAAGCCGCCGTCGAGTCAGGTGTTGCCCGTATCGACATGCCAGAAAATTATATGGCAGAAAATAGTCGTTAATGATGACCTTATAGCGACCCTTGATCTAAAAAAACCTAGCGTAGCTAGGTTTTTTTATGGGCATCATTCAGTCATCGTACGCTTCAAACTCAATACCCATTGCGGTCATCAAGGCTTTAGCTTCACTTGGAATATCATCCGGCCTGTCTTTACGTAAATCCTCATCGGTCGGTAAAGGTTGACCGGTATACGCATGCAGAAAAGCTTCACACAATAATTCACTGTTGGTAGCGTGACGTAAATTGTTGATTTGTCGGCGAGTTCTTTCATCAGTAAGCACTTTGAGCACCTTCAACGGAATGGATACCGTGATTTTTTTTACCTGCTCACTCTTTTTACCATGCTCCGCGTAGGGGCTAATATAATCGCCATTCCAGTCTGCCATTGCGCACCTTCGTTGTGTGAATTTGAGTCTACTAATCAAAGTCCCTAATTTTAGCGGGATTTACTGCCATAAGCAAAGACATATAGACATCTAGATGTGTTGACGTCTTCTTTTTTGATCAGTAAAGTGTGACTCTATTGACGATGAGATCCCCTCTGCCGTTAGCCCATTTATTGTAGATTCAGAAAGGAAGCCACTATGACCACTCGCCAACCCGCCACCATTGCGGTTCGCACAGGAATAGAATCGGACAGCCAATATCATGCGGTGGTACCACCGATCTATCTATCGACTAACTTTGGCTTTCCTGCCTTCGGTGAAGTGCCTACCTATGATTACACCCGCTCTGGTAACCCAAACCGTAGCTTACTTGAACAAACCCTAGCGGATCTCGAAGGGGGGCAAGCGGCGATTGTCACCAACTGTGGAACCTCGGCTATCAATCTGTGGATTTCGACCTTTTTGTCTCCTCAAGAGTGGATTGTCGCTCCTCATGACTGTTATGGCGGTACCTATCGACTGCTCAACTCACGAGCGAAAAAAGGCGATTTCAAAGTCTTGTTTATTGATCAATCGGATCCGACTGCGGTGAGTGAGGCGTTAGCGCTCAAGCCCAAACTGCTGCTGATTGAAACCCCTTCTAACCCTTTAGTACGAGTGGTCGATATTCAGCAGCTCTGCCAACAAGCCAAAGCAGCCAATACGTTAGTCGCCGTAGACAATACGTTTTTAACTCCTATTTATCAGCAACCTATCTCCTTAGGGGCGGATTTTGTCATTCACTCCACCACCAAGTACCTCAATGGGCATTCTGATGTGATTGGTGGCGTCATCATTAGCCGAATAGCCGAGCATGGCGAACTATTAGCGTGGTGGGGAAATTGCCTTGGTTCAACCGGCACACCGTTTGATAGTTATATGACCTTGCGTGGCTTACGAACTTTATCAGCCCGGATGCGCGTTCACGAAGAGAGCGCACAACAAGTACTCGCTTACCTACAAACTCAACCTCTGGTTGGGCAAATTTATCACCCTAGCTTGGTCAGCCATCCCGGCCATGAGATTGCGAAACAGCAACAAAGTGGCTTTGGTGCCATGCTCAGTTTTGAATTTGCAGGCACCTTTGAACAACTCAAACACTTTGTCGGTGCATTAGGTCTGTTTTCGCTAGCGGAATCGTTAGGTGGCGTCGAAAGCTTAATTTGCCATCCCGCCTCAATGACTCATCGGGCTATGGGGGAGATTGCCCTTGCCGAAGCTGGCGTCGGCCAACAACTGCTGCGCCTCTCTGTCGGATTGGAAGCGGCTTGCGATCTGATTGCTGACCTTGAACAAGCCTTTCATCAAGCACAGGAAAAAAATTAATGAAGCAGCAGTTACATAAATTTGGCGGTAGTAGCCTAGCCGATGGTGATTGCTACCGAAATGTGGTGGATATTTTACAGCAGTATTCGCAGCAGCACGATCTGGTGGTGGTCTCTGCCGCTGGCAAAACCACTAATCAATTGATTGATTTTGTCAGTCACCTTGAAAAAGATAGTCTAACGGCACATCAACAACTGCAAACTATCCGTCAGTATCAAACTCAACTGATTGAGGAATTACTGAACGGCGATATCGCCGACCATCTTATGAGTCAACTCAATCAGGAGTGCTCTCAACTGGCCGCACTCACCCCGCCACTGAACTATGCCCAACAATCCGCGGTGCTAGCGCATGGTGAAGTATGGTCAGCGCGCTTATTGGCAGCACTACTCAATCAGCAACAATTACCCGCTATTGCACAAGACGCACGTGCTTTCTTACGTGCCGAAACTGGGCCACAACCTGAGGTTGATCGCACTCG
Source organism: Vibrio sp. V33_P6A3T137 (assembly GCF_009904835.1). Lineage (NCBI taxonomy): Bacteria > Pseudomonadati > Pseudomonadota > Gammaproteobacteria > Vibrionales > Vibrionaceae > Vibrio > Vibrio sp. V33_P6A3T137. The sequence continues at coordinate 75,016 of NZ_WXWK01000118.1, forward strand.
CTCCGCGCCTTTACTCAAAGAGATTCTTGCTCAGCACCCGCAGCAGCGCGTCATCATTACTGGCTTCATTGCACAAAATAGCGCAATGGAAACCGTTCTGCTTGGGCGTAATGGCTCCGATTATTCTGCAACCATGATTGGCGCTTTAGCGGACGTTGAACGAGTCACCATTTGGAGTGATGTCGCGGGTGTATATAGTGCGGATCCAAGAGTGGTGGATGACGCTTGTTTATTGCCACTGCTGCGCTTAGATGAAGCCAATGAACTGGCTCGATTGGCAGCTCCCGTGCTGCATAGCCGCACTTTACAGCCGGTCGTACACAGCACCATGGAACTGCATTTACGCTCCAGTCACCAGCCAGAATCGGGATCGACACGCATTGAGCGTATTCTCGCCTCTGGGCGAGGAGCAAAAATCATCACCTCTTTGGAGGATGTGCTGCTGATTGAATTGACGTTAGCCGCCGGACAAGATTTCCAACGCCTACAGCACACGGTATTAGCACACCTCAAACGGGCCCAACTGGAGTCATTGGCCTTTGAAGTGCAAGCCGATCAGCATCAACTTCGTCTTGCTTATACCCGAGAGATGGCCAGTGATGTATTCAGTTATCTACAGGACTCGGCACTCGCCACAGAGAGTAAACTCAAAGAAGGTTATTCACTATTAGCCGCGGTAGGTGCAGGTGTAACACGTAACGCGCAGCACAATCACGGTTTTTACCAGCAACTGAAAACCTGCCCAGTTGAGTTTATCTGCACAGCGGAATCCGAGCTCAGCTTAGTGGCAGTGTTAAGACAAAATACGTTAACCGAAAGGGTGATTGGCTTACATAAGCAGCTGTTTCAAGCCCAAAAACGCGTGGCCTTAGCGCTCTGTGGTAAAGGTAACATTGGTAGCAGTTGGTTAAAGCTGTTTGCAGAGCAGCAAACCGAATTAGAAAAACGCTACGGCATGCAATTTTCATTAGTCGCGATTATCGATAGCCAAACCTTTTGGTTTGATGAGACTGGTATCAATCCAAGCCAAGTCGCGGCTCGATATCAAGATGAAGCACAACCCAATGATGGTCAGCGCTGGCTGCAACAGCTCGGTGAACTGCGTAACTATGATGAGGCCATTGTCTTAGACGTAACGGCCAGCGAACATTTAGCGCAGCAATATTTAGCGATGGCGCAGCATGGTTTGCATTTGATCAGTGCCAATAAAGTCGCCGGATCGGCAGAGGGTGAGTACTATCATCAAGTCAAACACGCTTTCAGTAAAATTGGCCGTCATTGGTTATACAATGCTACGGTTGGAGCGGGCCTACCCATTAATCATACTGTACGTGATCTGCGTGAAAGTGGCGATGATATCACCGCTTTATCAGGAATTTTCTCGGGTACACTGTCGTGGCTATTTCAACAATACGACGGCTCGACGCCATTTAGCGAACTGGTTGAGTTAGCTTGGCAACAAGGACTGACGGAACCGGATCCACGCCATGATCTCGATGGTTCCGATGTGATGCGTAAACTGGTTATTCTGGCAAGGGAATCTGGTCTGAACATTGAACCTCAACACGTCAAGGTCGAGTCTTTGGTACCAGAGGCACTGCGTCACTTATCTTTGGATAATTTTCTTGATCAAAGCCATCTGCTCAATCAAAGTCTTGCTGAGCGCTTAGCTCGCGCCCAAAAAGAACATAAGGTGATCCGTTATGTCGCTCGCTTAGAGAAAAATGGCCAAGCCTCGGTTGGCGTAGAGGCCGTAGAACTCGACCACCCACTGGCTAACTTGCGCCCTTGCGATAATATTTTTGCCATTGAAAGCAAATGGTACCGAGATAACCCTCTGGTCATTCGCGGTCCAGGTGCTGGACGTGAAGTTACCGCTGGCGCCATTCAATCGGATCTGAACCGACTCGCCAGCCTGTTATGAGCGAGCATTAACACACCTTACCTCTGCTTGCCTGCTCCTCATTCAACACGTCTCTCCTTTACAACAGGGAGAGACGCTTCGGCCTCGCTCAATTTCTCTTCAGTTAAATCTGTGAATTTTACTCAGCATCAACATGAAAAACCTTCATACTAGTAATGTTGACATTAAAATCGATTCATTACATTCTGTAGACATATGGACGTCTATACGTAAAGAATGTTGTGTTTGCGTTGTGGTCGTTAGCACAGGGAGAGAAAAATGGGATACACGCACGCCAGTCATATCGACGCTTTAAATCAAAGCATCGCTGAAGTTTCAGATATCAATGTCTCGTTTGAGTTTTTTCCACCGAGTACACCGCAAATGGAAGAAACCTTGTGGAGCTCGGTGCATCGCTTAAAAGAACTCAAACCCAAATTCGTTTCCGTGACCTACGGAGCAAACTCTGGTGAGCGTGATAGAACCCATTCGATCATTAAAGCCATCAAAGATCAAACCGGATTGATCGCGGCACCGCATCTGACCTGTATTGATGCCAGCCGCGAAGAATTAATCACTATCGCCGATGACTACTGGCACAACGGCATTGAAAGTATTGTCGCCCTACGTGGTGATATTCCACCGGGTGGTGGCAAGCCGGAGATGTACGCCGCTGACTTAGTTGCTCTACTCAAATCTCGCCACGATTTTGATATTTCCGTGGCCGCGTTTCCCGAAGTGCATCCAGAAGCGAAAAGTGCCCAAGCCGATCTGCTCAATTTAAAACGTAAAGTCGAAGCGGGAGCCAACCGAGCCATCACTCAGTTCTTTTTTGATATTGAGAGCTATCTACGCTTTCGAGATCGCTGCGTTGCCGCCGGAATCGATGCCGAAATCATTCCCGGTATTTTACCCGTTTCAAACTTTAAACAAGCCGCACGCTTTGCCGCGCAAAACCACGTTAAAGTACCGCAGTGGATGGCCAAGCAGTTTGCAGGATTAGATGATGATCCGGTCACTCGACAATTAGTTGGGGCGAGTCAGGCTATTGATATGATTAGAGTCCTGAGCCGCGAGGGGGTAAAAGATTTTCACTTCTACACCTTGAACCGCGCCGAAATGACCTACGCGCTTTGTCATACCCTTGGTGTACGCCCGATTGCAGTGGCTTAACCAACGTATATAACAATAACGCCGAACAAAGTTCGGCGTTATTAGCAATCAGCGTAGGTAGAGATTACTCAACCTCTTCCATCTTACCTAGCAGGCTACGGATACGCGTTTGCCATGCTGCATGCTCTTGTTCCATTTCTTGGGCTTTTTGCTCAAGCTCTGCACGGCTGGCTTTTAATTCATCCGCTTCTTGCATGAGCTGTTGTTTCTCTTCTTTCAGCTCTTCCACTTCCATTTGCAGTAAGGCGATGGTATCAACCGCAGTTTGAATTTTTGCTTCGAGTTGTTCTAGTACTTCAAAAGACATGTGACTTACCCTTGTTTATTCCGTGATATGAATTCAATTCACTCTATTTAACCATTCTACTCAGCCATGCGCAGAGAAACACTTACTATATTCGATCTTGTTCGCTATTCGGTCAAAAAAACAACGCAATTGACGCTATCTTTACTTCTCTCGCTTAAAGCGCCCTTAAAAGACAAAGTTTTGATCCACTACAAGGCTTGCAACGCTAAATAGCAAACGTTTACTTATGAATGTGCTAGAATCCGCGCAACTTTTTTATCCTCTTTAATTTGTGGTTGGAGTAAGCATGAAACGCGATTTAGCAATGGCTTTTTCTCGGGTAACCGAAGGTGCTGCACTGGCAGGTTACCAATGGCTTGGCCGAGGTGATAAAAACGCGGCTGACGGCGCAGCGGTAGAAGTAATGCGGATTTTATTGAATAAGACAGAAATCAATGGCGAAATTGTTATTGGTGAAGGAGAGATCGATCAAGCTCCGATGCTCTATATCGGGGAACAGGTCGGCTTAGGTGGTGACGATGTCGATATCGCTGTCGATCCCATTGAAGGGACACGAATGACCGCGATGGGGCAATCCAATGCATTAGCGGTATTGGCAGCGGGAGAAAAAGGCAGCTTTCTCAAAGCACCGGACATGTACATGGAAAAACTCGTCGTCGGTCCTGGAGCCAAAGGCTGCATCGATTTAAATAAGCCATTAGCCGATAACTTACAGGCCATCGCCACCGCACTGGATAAAGCGTTACACCAACTGACGGTAGTGACTCTGGCGAAGCCGCGTCATGATGCCGTGATACGCGAGATGCAGCAACTGGGTGTACGGGTCTTTGCGGTGCCGGATGGCGATGTAGCCGCATCGATTCTTACTTGCATGCCAGATAGCGAAGTTGATGCTATGTACTGTATTGGGGGGGCTCCTGAAGGGGTGATTTCTGCGGCGGCGATTCGGGCCTTGGATGGCGATATGCAAGGTCGCTTATTAGCGCGCCATCAAGTCAAAGGCGATAGTGAGGATAATCGTATTTGGGGAGCCAAAGAGTTGGCTCGCTGTGCCCAAATGGGCGTACAAGCTAACCAAGTACTGGCACTCCATGATATGGCACGCAGTGATAATGTCATTTTCTCGGCGACGGGGATCACCAAAGGCGATTTATTGGAAGGCATTAGCCGACAAGGTAATATCGCGACGACCGAAACGCTGTTGATCCGTGGCCGCTGCCGAACCATCCGACGGATTAAATCCATCCATTACTTAGAGCGTAAAGATAGCGATGTGTTACCGATGATCCTTTAAGGCATGGTACTCGATTCAACGTTACGAAGAAAAAAGACCGCGATGCGGTAATGCCGATCAGTTAAGAGATAAATGATCGGTTGAACGATCCTACAGATGGCTTATAAAGGCTCTAAGTTCCTAAAACTTTGAGCCTTTTATTTTGCAATTAACTACAGCCCTAACACTCGCCAAGCGTTACGCCCCCAATACTGAACAACTTGGAAAACTCAGTGACATTCTTTGTCCTGATTTCATCAACCAATGCTTAGAAGCTTCCGGTGTGGCCACTATTCGTAAACGTCGTATCCCTCTCGACATGGCCGTTTGGGCGGTCGTTGCTATGTCGCTTTACCGACAAGAGCCTTTGTGGTCAATTGTCTCCAAAGCACAATTAATGTTGCCCGGGAAACGAAGTCTGGTTGCCCCTAGCGCTATCGTTCAAGCGAGACAACGGCTCGG
>NZ_WXWK01000047.1:0-26019 GCF_009904835.1 Vibrio sp. V33_P6A3T137
CACAAACGATAATGCAATTGATAATTGATATTGTTTGTATTATGAGTAATAATTTGCGCTCTTGAAACCAGAAATAGCCAATACCGCGGCAGCTTCACGTAGGCTGGGTATAACGTGGCCCATTTAGTTAATGAGCAGCATTATGAAATTGTCCATACCTTTTATTCGGCGACTTGCCAGTGTTTTATTCCTCTTGTGCGCTCATCATTTATCGGCAGCGGAGCGTGTGATCAGTGCAGGGAGCAGTGTTACTGAACTTATCTTTGCGTTAGGTGGACAAGATCAGCTCATTGCGGTTGATGTAACCAGCAATGAACCGCGCACGCGTGAATTACCTCAAGTGGGTTATCACCGACAGCTCTCGGCAGAAGGCTTGTTAGCGTTGAATCCAACCCAATTAATTGGCTCAGAGGAAATGGGACCAGAAAGTACCCTACGCCAGCTACGCTCTGCAGGTATCAAAGTCAATATCATCAACAGTGATCCTCATCCGCAAGGTTTGCTTGAACGTATCGACCAAATCGCCCAGTTAATTGACCGCCAATCGGTAGCGAAAACATTAAAACATCAAGTGAATGGGACATTAGAGCAACTTAAAGAGGGACAGCCTGATCAATCGCCACTCAAGGTGCTATTTTTACTGCTCCATGAAGGGCGAGCAGCCAACGTCGCGGGCTCAAATACCATTCCTGATACGCTGATCACTTTAGCTGGCGCTCGTAATCCTGCTGCGGAGATGATTTCAGCCTATAAACCCTTATCGATGGAAGCGCTGATCACCATGCAGCCAGACGTTATTTTGGTCAGCGGCCGTAGCTATGATCAGCTCGGCGGAGCAGAGGCGATTCTAGAAGCACTGCCGATGTTAAAAGCGACACCTGCGGGTATCCATCAACGCATCATTACCATTGATGGTCATGCACTCGTCGGCGGCGTCGGCCTGAAAACCATTCAAGAAGCACTGCGTTTGCAAGCGCTGCTCTATCCAAAGGGATAATAGCCGTGTTACGTCATGTGCCTATTCATCTATTACTTATTGCCTTAGCGCTAAGTTTGGGAATATTAAGTTTAGCTTCCATTACCGTTGGACCTATGTCGATCAGTTTTCGAGATAGCCTATATAGCTTACTATTTCGCTCTGATGATATTGCGACTCATATTAATCTGGTTATTCACCAAATTCGTCTCCCACGCACTCTCCTGTGTTTATTGGTTGGTGCAATATTAGCGCTCTGCGGGGTTGTTATGCAGGGCTTGTTTCGTAACCCTCTCGCTGAACCAGGGATCATTGGGGTATCTGCAGGTGCGTCATTAGGCGCAGCGCTCGCCATTGTATTACTCGCCTCTTTTGAATTGAATGCCACATGGATGAACATGTTCACGCTCCCCTTGTGTGCTTTTATCGGCGGAGTATTAACAACGTTACTGGTTTATCGACTAGGCACCAGTCAATTGGGAACTTCAGTGACCATCATGCTATTGGCTGGCGTAGCGATCAGTGCGCTTTCTGGGGCAGGGATTGGCTATTTAAATTTTCTGGCTGACGATCAAATGCTGCGTGATCTAACCCTATGGTCGATGGGTTCATTTGCTGGCGCTAATTGGCCACAAATCTATTTGTGTCTATTCGCACTGGGAATATTAGCTTATTGCTTTCATCGTCGAGCGATGGCACTGAATGCGCTTTTGCTGGGTGAATCGGAAGCTCGCCACCTAGGTATTGGCACTCAGCAACTCAAGCGAGCGCTGATCATACTTTGCGCCGCAGGCGTTGGTATCACGGTCAGCGTGGCTGGGATGATTGGTTTTGTCGGCTTGGTCGTGCCCCATTTAGGGCGGATGCTCGTTGGCCCTGATCATCGATATTTATTACCCGTCTCCGCTCTCCTTGGTGCATTACTGCTGACTTGCGCCGATATGTTTGCCCGAGTTGCCGTTGCACCAAGTGAATTACCGATCGGGATTGTCACAGCGCTCGTCGGTGCTCCCTTTTTTCTCTATTTACTGTTTAAACAAAAAGGGAAACTGTTTTAATGCTTACTCCAGCGATTCAAGCGCATCACTTAACGGTCTGTTTTCATTCAAAATCGATATTAAAAGATATCAATATTGAACTCCATCATGGCGAAGTCACCGCTTTACTTGGTCCTAATGGTGCGGGGAAAAGTACCTTATTGAAGGCGTTAAGTGGCGAGATTGACACCCACTCTCGCATTCGTTTCTTCGGCCAACCTCGCGAAAACTGGTCAGCAAAGACCTTAGCAAAGCATGTCGGTATTTTACCGCAAAGTAGCTCATTAAACTTTCCATTTACGGCTCAAGAAGTGGTCGAACTTGGTGCAATCCCGCTTGATATTGGCCATCGACAAACTCGGCAATTAGCGCGTTATTATATGCAAAAGACCGATGTTTTACCGTTAGCTAATAGGCTCTATCCTGAACTCTCAGGAGGAGAAAAACAGCGTTTACATTTAGCAAGAGTGCTCACCCAACTGCATCAATCCGGTGCGCAAAAAGTCTTAATGCTTGATGAACCCACCTCGGCATTAGACTTGGCGCACCAACATAATACCTTGCTTATCGCTCGTCAGTTAGCTCGTGAAGAACAATGCGCCGTCGTGATTGTCTTACATGATTTGAACTTAGCGGCGCAATACGCCGATCGGATGGTGATTCTTCATCAAGGGCACATTGTCTGTGATGCTCCACCGTGGCAAGCTCTGAGCGCCGAGATGATCAAGCAGATCTATGGTCATGATTCGATGATAGCACCACACCCGACGTTAGATTTCCCAATGGTCTACCCGGTTTAATCAAGCTCACTCATCGCAATGATCGATTTACCAATCAACCACTCTAATTGTTGGCGACTTTGTGGTCCCCATTTGTCGTCAACCAGTTTATAAAGCCGACTCATCATTTGCGCTGAAAAAAACTCGGCACGCTCAGCCATGACCACATGTTGAAACAATAAACGCAGTGTTGCCATAAAAGTCGGAGTCGTGCGTAGCGCCTTCAACCAGCTTTCTGCAAATTCATTCAACCCTTGTTCTAGCTCTAAATGTTCCGTGAATTGGTGAAAAATTTTGCTTTCTAACGCTAACGCAAAATCAGTTTTCTTAGGGAAGTGATGACTAATACCCGTTCTCGAGACCCCAGTCTGCTGACTTAATGTGGTGTAAGACATTTTGTCGTAGCCCAAACTGAGCAGTTGATCGATAACGGCATCCATAATTCTTTGAATCGTAATTTCAGTATCTTCTTTACTACGTTTTGGCATGGCTCATGCTCTTCATCAAAGGGTGATTATTCGGCTAGATAGTTCAAAGACTGTTGTTCTTGCGAGGTTAAATAGTCAGCAAACCGTCGGGATCATCTTACAAAGTCTTAATGAAGACAATGAAACCGGTAGCATTATGACAAAAAACTGTCACTCATTCGCACAAACTCTTGACGCATATCACAAGATATTGCCACGTACTCATCGTTCATCTACGCTTCACTGACTACTCAATCATAGTATGAATAATTGATTTATCTAGATTATGCCCAGATAACCACTTCAACTGATATCAACATTAACCAATTCCATCGCAAGCGGATATTAAGTGGTAAGCGACATCATAGCAGGCTAAAATAGCCTTAGTTTTTATAAGAGGATAATGAGATGACCAATCAATGCTACGTAGAAGATGAAGTATGTGAAGCCTGTGGTGTTGCCGGAGAAATGGGATTTATCATTAAAGAAGGTGACGAAGTTGCCGAAGTCACCATTTTTGCGACCGAACAAGATTTACTTCAACAAGAGTTTGATAAATACCTACAACTCGCTCAACAAGTGTGTGCCAACGTTGAATATCAAATTCTTCCTACTCAAGAAGCCAATAAACTGCATGCTCAATTCAAGTTTGAAGTCAGTGCGGAAAAGTTGATTTTTGAGCTTAAGTCGCGTTCATTATTCCGCTAAAGTGCTCAGGTGAGCGATCACTCGCTCGCCTGATACCCGCAGCAATACAAAGGTACAACCATTCATTGAAAATCCGCAGCATTAGACCGATACTTTTACCGTGGTCACCAATACAAGGATGTCAGCCATGCGGCGCTGGTTACTGGGTGTATTGAGCTTACTATGCGCACTGCCTTTGCTCGCCATCCCTCTTGATTATTATAAAATACTCAACCATTTGGATAATTATGGTAACCTCAATTTACGCAATAAACCTTATACTGAATTGCCTAATGGCCTTGAAGTCAAAGGCAACCTTAATATTGCGCAAACCTCGATTAAAAGTCTGCCTCCTCAACTTCGCGTAGAAGGCAGTTTGGAAGCGAGTAATAGCCAACTGCAACGTATCCCTCGCGGAACCTTTATTCGTGGTTATGCGAATCTACTCGGCTCACAAATCACCCGTTGGCCTGCTGGCGTTAATGTCGGAGGGTACATCAATTTGACCGATACCCCGCTTAAGCAGCTACCGCCAAGGTTGGTCGTTAAGGGAGATTTAAGCGTCGTCAGAACCCCACTAGCCGAACTTCCAGAAGGCTTGGTCGTTCAAGGTGATCTGTATATTGGCGGTTCCCAGATCACCCGTTTTCCAGACACCATGACGGTCAATGGCAACATCTTTTTAGGAGGGAATCAGATTCAACAATGGCCGACCAATCTTACCTTAGGCGGAGCCGTCGCCCGATAAGAATTAGCTTAGCTGAAATGAATTAAGGCATCTCACCTAAAATCAATTGACACAGTTGTTGATACTGTTCAACTTGACTGGCAAACAGGGTCTCAATGACTAGCGCTTCTTTTACCCCTGACAGACGGCGCTTTCGTGTCTCACGCACCAATAATGCCAAATGATACTCTTTACTGATCCCAAGATGGCTGTCTGGCGTCCATTGACTCAATACTTGACTTAAACCGGTGAGTTTGAGTTTGGGTTCAAAGTTTTGTACTTCATACTTCAGCACTTGCAATAAATGAGGATACACTGGAGTTGTAGAGACAGGCTGTTGTAAGCGTTGTAAAATACTGCTGCTCAAGTCATTGTGTTTAATCGTTCCAGCCTGCGAAGGAAACGGACAGCGCAGGCGGACTGAAAAATCCACTCGTGTGATTTGAGTATTCGGAAAAAAAGTTAATGCACACAAGCAATCGATGGGAATCCATAATGCTTGGTGGGCTTCTATGGCGTATTCATGTTTGCCAAGTCGAAATAAGACTAAACCGTGATTCACTTGGATTAAGCTATGCTTACTCGTTCGTTTTCGCGCCGTCACTTGCAAATAAGGAAAAGTACAAGTTTCAGATTGAATCGCGTAGTTCATGGTTGGCCTCATGCATTTTAAGGGCGCTAAGAGTAACGCTTCTTGATAAAAAAGCCAACTGAACTGAACCTTATCAGACTGATTCTGGTCTGACCTTGTAAATTATGTGCTTATGATAGCTGCGAGTCACTCAGAGTATGCGTAGAATAGGCGAGCTTTTTATTTGATATACAATACTATGACCTCAACCAACGATCCTTATTTAGATATACGTCCTTATAATGACGATGAAATTCCTGCGGCGCTTGACCGTTTAATCAATGATGAAGAATTTATCTCGGCGATTTTGCAGCACCGTTTTGCTCACCAACCTGCTTGGCTCAGACCACTATTGAGCCCTATCGTAAAAATCTATTTGAAATTTAAGTGGGCCAAACTGACTTCGGTTGAAGCCATTCAGCTAGAGGTAAAGAAATATCTCGATCAAACCTTGGAACATACCACCAATGGCGTTACTTATAGTGGGCTTGATCAATTAGATAAAAATCGCTCTTACCTTTTTATCTCTAATCATCGCGATATCGCCATGGATCCTGCGTTAGTTAATTATGGTCTGCATAAAAGCGGTCATCGAACGGTACGCATTGCGATTGGCGATAACTTATTGAAGAAACCCTGTGCCACGGAATTAATGCGTCTGAATAAAAGCTTTATCGTGCAACGTTCTGCTAAAGGACCGCGCGAAATGATGAAGATGCTCGGTACGCTATCAGGCTACATTAAGCACTCGCTGGAGACGGGTAACTCGATCTGGATCGCCCAGAAAGAAGGACGGGCCAAAGATGGTAACGATTTTACTGATGCGGCGATTTTAAAAATGTTTCATGTCGAAGGACGTAAACAAAAAGTTGATTTTGCTGAATATATGCAATCACTTAATATTGTACCGGTATCAATTGCTTATGAAAATGACCCTTGCGACGTCGCCAAAGCACGCGAACTGTATGAAAAAGCGACTCACGGCCAATACCAAAAAGCCGAATTTGAAGATATTGAAAGCATTATTCAAGGGATTGTTGGCGAAAAAGGACGAATCCATGTTGCCTTTGGTGACGTAATTAGCGAGCCTTTTGCTACTCCAGAAGCCTTAGCCGATGAAATTGATCGCCAAATTCACGCTAATTATCGTCTCTATCCAATCAACTACTTGGCGGCGAATGTCGACCACGAGGAGATACAGGATGAGCATAAAGTGCAACTGGAAGCGAAGTTAGCTCAACTCCCTGTTGATGCTCAACGTTATTTGCTCGACAGTTACGCCAATCCTGTACGCAATAAAGCTTAATTGTTGCCCACTTAATTGAGCCACTCCTGACATTTCAGGAGTGGCTTTTTCTTTTGGCCTGTCGCCGATTTATGAGCTTATTACTTCAATATCGGTTTCAGGAACACTGCAACACGCCAATACTTTACCAAGATGGCGTTCATGATCGGGCAAAGCCAATGCCTCCGGTTGTTCAACACGACCCGATTGCACCGTCACTTTACAAGCGCCACAAAAACCCGCTCGACAACTGTTGGCCACTTTTAAACCCGCTCGCTCGGCTTGCTCAAGCAACGTGGTCTGGTTATCGCCTTGAAACGCCTTTCCATCGAGTGTGATGGTGAGGGGCTGATACGCTCGATTAACCGATGGTGTCACCGTAAAGACCTCCTGGTGATAAGCCGTTTCTGGAACACCTAGCTTCAGCAACAGGTTTTTCGCTTTTTGCATAAATCCATCTGGCCCACAGACAAAAACCTGCCTCTGTATCACATTCTCTATTTTTTTGAGATGAGATAAGGATAGTCGTCCTTTTAAAGCAGGCCAATCGATAGAAGGCTGAGTCAAACTGATCATCAGCGTTAAGCCCGAATGAGCAGAGCGTAAAGCGTCTAGCTCATCACGAGCGGGAATATCGGCTTCACTACGGCATTGGTGATAAAATACAATATCTTGCATCATTTGGTGGTCCGCTAAATAACGCAACATCGATAACATCGGCGTAATGCCACTGCCCGCAGACAAGAATAATAGCGGCTGAGATAAATGCTCATTGCGCAAATGAAAATTTCCCTCAACAGATTGGGCGACTAAACTCTCCCCCACCTGAAGATGTTCCAATAACCAATGAGACACTTGCCCACCATCGATCGCCTTAACGGAAATCGCTAAACGCCCCGGCCGAGAAGGGCTTGAAGAAAGCGTATAGCGACGATGATGCACTTTACCGTCAATAATCACTTCAATCGGTAAATGTTGGCCGGGGAAATACTCGGGGAAATCACTGCGTTGTGGCTCTAACCAAAAAGTCACAAAATTATTGGCGATGGTCTCGCGTTCAACGCAACGCATTTGATAGTGGCGCTGTCCTTGGTCAAGGTAGTGCTCTTTTTCTTTGTATTCCAACACTTCGATCGGATCATTAACCGAGATCATTCCTTCATTTTTGGCAATCAAGTTTTGACCGAAAAACACGCCGCCGCGTTGATTGGCACGAAATTGAGCTAAGGTTCTTAACGGTTCCGTACTGGGGCGAAACTGCCCCGTACTCATATCAACCGTGGTCAAAATACAGCGTTCACAGGGTTTGACCAGTTCAAATTCAACCTGACCAATTCTGATCCGCTTCCAGCTATCTTCGATGAAAGGCTCCCCGCCAGAAACGACCAAGTTGGTTCGAAATTGCGTCATGCTATGTCGCTCTGGGCTACGGCGGTTCAACTCATCCAACGACGCTTGGCTAATTAATAACAGGGGATAACCATCAGCAAAGCTGACATTGCTGCCGACTTTCTCGCGTACTCGATTGGACTGCTCACCTGTAAAGAGTAATTCAACCCGCTGACCCAACGCAGCACTGAACCAATCATCCGCTTCGTCGGTGGTGGTATAAGCGGTAAAATTATCATCCCAGACTTGAGCCTGCGCCACTTGGCGTTTAAACGTACTATAACGCAGCGTTAAGGGCTCACGACCTGGCGCAGTAAAAATCAATCCATCGGCGGTTAATGCTGAGCGAATCGCCACCATAGCTGGGTACTTTCGCGCCGTTACCATACTGCCATCCGCCAAAGCAACCATGAAACGGCGATCAAACATCAACCCTTGTTTTTCAACCCAAGCGGTAGATAGCGATAACCCTGCCGTCGATTTAACCGGATAAATACTAATTTGTGAAAGCTGCACAGCCGACATGGTGATTCCTTATTGGTATTTTTATTGACGCTAAGCCTAACGGAAAACCGAGGGAAATAAAAAGCCGAAAACAAAGAAAAAGATGATATTAAACCACTTTTCCTCTATCATCCTGTCGCCTAAACGAAAGCGTTTGCGTCATAAGTACGTGAACATGGTTTAGGCTCCAATCATTCAACTTTTCCATGGTGGGAGCAATTCATGACAACCTTTACCCTGACTCGTCCCGACGACTGGCATGTTCATCTACGCGATGGTGATGTTTTACAAGATACCGTTCGAGACATTAGCCGCTATAACGGACGTGCACTGATCATGCCCAACACCGTCCCACCGGTCACCACGACTGATATGGCTCTTGCCTATCGTGAACGCATCTTAGCGGCTAAACCTCGCGCTCACTTTCAACCCTTAATGACTCTGTATCTCACCGACAATACTTCGCCTGATGAAATCCGTAAAGCCAAAGCATCCGGTGCGATTGTAGCGGCGAAACTTTACCCAGCCGGTGCGACTACCAACTCTGACTCTGGTGTCACTGACCCGAAAAAAATCTACCCAGTTCTACAAGCGATGCAGCAAGAAGGATTACTGTTATTGGTGCATGGCGAAGTAACGACACAGGATGTCGATATTTTTGATCGCGAAAAGACCTTTTTAGAGACCGTATTAGCGCCTATCGTCAACGACTTCCCAAACTTAAAAATTGTCTTAGAACACATTACGACCGCAGAAGCCGTCGCCTTTGTCAAACAAGCTGGGGAGAATGTCGCCGCGACGATCACCGCACATCATTTACTGTTCAATCGTAACCACATGTTGGTCGGCGGCATTCGTCCACATTTCTACTGTTTACCAATACTCAAACGAGCAACCCACCAAGACGCCCTAGTTGCCGCGGCCACCTCTGGCAATAAAAAATTCTTTTTAGGCACTGATTCCGCGCCCCATGCACAAGGCCAAAAAGAGTCCGCGTGTGGCTGCGCAGGATCATACACCGCGCACGCCGCCCTTGAGCTGTATGCCGAAGTGTTTGAGAAACAAGCTAAGCTTGAAAACCTCGCCGCATTTGCCAGTCATAATGGGCCTGATTTTTATGGCTTACCCCGTAATACAGATACTGTAATGTTAACTAAGCAAGCTTGGTCCGTGCCTAATACGATGCCGTTTGGCAACAACATGGTCGTTCCAATACGAGCTGGTGAATCTATTCACTGGACGGTGAAATAAACCGAGACACCAATTGCAGTACCCGCTTATAACGCTTAAGCTCATGACTTTTCTTACTCTCATTAGGGAAAGTCATGACTACTGCTTATCGTTACCCCATTGGCACACGCGGTCAACCATGGACCGAACAAGAACGTCAGGCTTGGCGTGCACAAACTAAGATTCAGCGCCCTTATCAAGCGGTGGTGGAGGCGATTAATGCTTTATCGGAGCAATTTTGTGTTGAGCAATACGGCGCACTGTCTTACGACCCTGAGCGATATCCGCTGCTATGTGTTAAAACTCAGCCTTGGCATGCAGATAAACCAACCCTTTTAGTCACTGGCGGAGTACATGGTTATGAAACCAGTGGTGTTTTTGGTGCTCTGCAATTTTTAACCGAACAGGCTTACCGCTACGCGGAACAGATGAATATTGTCGTAGTTCCTTGCGTCAGTCCTTGGGGGTACGAAACGATTCAACGCTGGAACCCCAATGCGTTAGATCCTAATCGTTGTTTTTATCCAAACAGTCCAGCAGAAGAGTCGGCTTCCCTGATGGCGCTGGTCGACAAACTACCGGCGATACTTGCCCATATTGACTTGCACGAAACCACCGACAGTGATGAAAACGAATTTCGCCCCGCATTAGCGGCGCGCGATGGTATCGATTATCAGCCGGGGCATATTCCTGATGGCTTTTATACGGTAGGAGACAGCGAGAATCCGCAGTTGGATTTTCAAGCTGCAATTATTGAGTCGGTACGCCAAGTCACTCACATCGCACCCGCCGATCAACAAGGTGAGATTATTGGCTCACCGGTTATCCAAGAAGGGGTGATTGTTTACCCAGTAAAAGAACTCGGCTTATGCGCTTCAGTCACAAATAGCCAGTACTGCTCAACCACCGAAGTGTACCCAGACAGTCCACGGGTCAATAGTGACGACTGTAATGCGGCTCAAGTGGCAGCGATCGTGGGCGCTTTAAACTATTTATACCCAAAAACTATTTATACCCAAACGACTTGAAGTTGCAGGTAAGCGGCAAGTGAGTGAATCCCCATGAGCATAGGCAAATCATGTGATTGGGGTGAACGAACGTAGCCAACACTACTGCCACTTCAAGTCGGAAGCGGATACTGGCTTGATAAGCTTAAGACAGCAATCGGTTCTTATACTGCTCCGGCGTTTGTCCGGAGTATTTTTTAAACATACTAATAAACGGACTGGCCTGATTGTAGCCCAAGGTTAATGCTACTTCTTTGACCGATTGCCCATGACGCAACAACTCCATCGAATGCAAATAACGCACTCGCAATCGCCATTCGGTAAAACTCATGCCTAATTCTGCCTGACAATAACGGGCTAACGTTCGCTCGGTAGTATGGATACGCTGTGCCCATTGCGAAAGTGTTGTTTCATCGGTTGGATTTTCTTCAATCGCTTTGAGTATCGGCGACAAATATTTGTGATGACTAGAAGGCAAGAAATGGTGCTGCGTCTCCTGCGTGGCTAATTGATCGAGTAACACTTGTACTAAACGCTGATCTTCACGACGGGTTGCGACACTCACTGAGCGCTGACGAAAGTCATCAATGATCGCCGAAACAATCGGGGTGACTTTAATTAGACTGGTTTTTTGTGGGAAACCTTCGGTCATTTCAGTCGCAATATTTAACGAACAGTACGCTAACGGACGTCGGTTATAACTTTTATGGCGGATCCCTGCGGGTACCCAAATAGCCAGATGGGGCGGAGCCAAAAAACGTACTTCTTCTGCCTCCATCTCAAGAATACCTCCGGAAATTAACTGCACTTGCCCCCAAGCATGGCTATGCTCTCGAGTCTCCGTATTAGAAAGAAAAGCCTCAAAATTCATGAATACTGCCGACGGAGCCTGCTCAATAGACAGGGAGGGATGAAGGTTTCTGCTGCGTTGATTCAAACTTGTCTTCCTATCGCTCAAAGTGTCTTTTTAAAGATATATATAATCATAGAGACCTGTCAAACTATAGCCAACAATAACCGACTCTGAGGCAGCGATGATTTATTTTCTCCCTTTGTTCACCGTGCTGATTTGGGGTGGCAACACCATTATCAATAAGATGGCCGCCAGTACCATAGAGCCAAGCGCAATGAGCTTTTATCGCTGGTTGCTCGCGATGCTGATCTTAAGTCCTTTTTGTTTACCAACCGTTATTCGGCAGCGTCACATCATTCAGCCCTATTTGCCCAAGCTCGCTGGCCTAGCATTACTGGGCATGGTGTTGAATCAATCTTTAGGCTATTACGCGGGATTAACCACCAGCGCTTCAAATATGTCACTCATCACCTCATTGGTGCCGCTATTGAGTGTGTTTATTAGCGTTCCCTTGCTCAATAAACGCATTTCTGGCTTGAGTATTACTGGAGGTCTGCTGTCATTGGTCGGTCTTGCATTAATGCTCGGTCAAGGCGATGTGTTATTTTTCCTTCATCAATCGATCACTCCCGGAGACGGTTTAATGGTCTTGGCGGCGCTGGTGTATGCTTTGTATTGCGTACTGCTCAAACGCTGGAAGATGCCACTAAGTAGCTGGACGATCATCTACTTACAAGGCGTATTAGCCGTATTCATGCTGATTCCATTATGGTTGACTAGCGAACAACTTCTGCCTACCGAAGGGTCATTGCCACTCATCGCTTACGCTGGTATTGCCGCCTCACTGCTTGCGCCATGGATGTGGGTAAAATCGATTGATGCCATTGGTGCCGATTCATCGGCGATGTTTATGAATTTATTGCCCGTGGTCGCTGTGACATTAGCTGCCACCTTGTTGGGGGAATACATTCATCAGTATCACTTCATCGGCGGTTTAATGGTCATTAGCGGAGTCATTTTATCCCAAGTGCGCATTCGACGTCGTTCGACGTTAGAACCGATAGAAAAAGCCTCAACACCATAAATCACAGCCAACGGCTCGCTCAACGAACGTTGGTCGATGGAACCAATATTCATGTTCGTTTTGTGTGAAACGAAGCTTAAAACGAACCAAAAACACGAATAATTTGCTCTCGTTGATTGAATTTAGTCCATTAAACCGTACACTTAGCGCACTTCAACGTATAAGGATAGGCCTGTGAAAGCGGTTAAACGTCATCAAGAAATCATTGAACTGGTGCAAACCCAAGGGTTTGTAAGTACGGAAGAACTGGTCGAACGATTTAATGTGAGCCCGCAAACCATTCGTCGAGATCTTAATGAGTTAGCCGATGCTAACCAACTCCGTCGAAATCATGGCGGAGCCACCATCGCCACCAGTTCGGAAAACTCCTCCTATCATACTCGTCAGATAACCTCGCAAGCGGAAAAAGAAAAAATCGCCGCGGCTTTAGTCAAACATATCCCTGATGGTGCAACGCTGTTTATTGATATTGGTACCACGCCAGAAGCGATTGCTCGCGCCTTGATGTTAGAGCACCACCACTTACGCGTTGTCACCAACAACATTAATGTGGCGACCATTTTGATGAGCAAGCCTGATTTCAATATTATTCTGGCAGGCGGTGAAGTGCGGAATAAAGACGGTGGTGTGACCGGAGAAGCCACTCTCGACTTTATCTCTCAATTTCGGCTCGATTTCGGTATTCTGGGGATCAGTGGTATCGACTACGATGGTTCGTTGCTCGATTTCGATTATCATGAAGTACGAGTCAAACGCGCGATCATCGAAAACAGTCGTTGCGTCTATTTAGGCGTTGATCACAGCAAGTTTGGACGTAACGCTATGGTCAAATTAGGCACACTCGCCGATATTGATCTGATCATCACCGATCAAGCGCCGCCAAAGGAAATTGAACATTTTGCCAAAGAAAACGAAGTGACTATCCAAGTTACGCTCTAAGGGGTTAAACAGTCCGGTTATCGCCAACAGCTGGGAATGGCGGATCAGTGAAAAATGAGTGAGAGTCAAAATAGGCTCTCACCATGGCGATATGCACAGATAAACGATGTCATTAGGATAATCGAATATTAACTCTACAGGGATAACACCATAAGGATAATTGCGGACATTATCTCTATTTAAGTATATTATCAGTTCAGTTAGCGCCTTTGTTGTCAATGGTCATTTATGCAAAAAATTCTGCGCCTGATCCAAGAAAATCCTTTTATTGATAGTTTTCAAGCTCTGCAATCTACGTTGGCTAAGATGAATCATCTCATTGAGCACGAATACTTTTTATTTGGCCTTTCTTTACAGACGACATTAACCAGTAACGACACCCTCATCGCCGATAATTACCCTCTCGCTTGGCGTCAACAGTACGACGAATCGCAATTTATGTTGATTGACCCGATTGTTCGCTACAGCATGACTAACTTTTTACCGATCCGCTGGTCGGAGATTCGCGCACATCATCAAGATAGCCAGATCATTTTTGAAGAAGCTCGCCTTAATGGCTTAAAAGAGGGATTCTCGATTCCAGTGCACGGATTAAGAGGCGAATTCGGGATGCTCAGTTTCGCGACCTCAGACACACGTCATTACGACCTTAATCTTCCGGCTATTCAGGCCTCGCAACTGCTTGTCCCCTTATTGGCACAAAACATAGACAATATTGTCCGCTGCCACCGAGAGGCAAAGCCCAGAGCAGAGTTAACCTGTCGTGAAGGACAATGTTTAAGTTGGGCAGCGGAGGGAAAAAGCGCTTGGGAAATCGCGCAAATTATTAATACCTCAGAGCGAACGGTGAAATTTCATCTCTCTAACGCTTGTAAAAAGCTTGGTGCGACGAATCGCTACCAAGCGATTACTAAAGCGATTTTAGGCGGTTATATTAACCCTTATTTATAATGTTAAGCGCCGACACTCTCTCGGTACCGCTCATTCATTGGGATAGATAACGCCACAGATCGTGTTGACCCGAGTACATGCACTTGTTGATTGCCTAACCTTTCACAAGGGATCCCTAAGCGTTGAATGAGTTTTTCGACACCAACCGACGTTACGGTTACATAACGCGTAATACGCTGCTGTTGCGCATGATGATAAAGCGATTGAAACATCTTCATCGTCACGTTACTCACCCCACCAGCCAGTGCTGAAAAATCTTTATCCACCGCAAAACGACTCAATTCATACACCTGCGAATCTCGCGGTGCAGTCATCGCCCCAAGTAACTCTGGGAAAGTGTTTTTTAACATATAATCCGAGGTCGTCGGTAAAATTCGCCAACAGCCCACTATCTGTCCTTGTTCTTCCTTGGCATATAAGTAATGCGCTTGGGGTATATCATACTCATCGCTTTCTAAGCCCCCTGCGGTTTTTAACTGCCAATTAAGACGCTGATAAAAAACCTTATAACGTAAGCCTAGTAATGCAGCATAGTCTTGCTCAGGCAATGTCGTGAATGAATGACTGTAAATAGAAATGGTCATGAGACTTCTCCTTTGGTTAATGGAGAAATCACGCTATACAAACTTGACGCACAAGAAACCTGTTCGATCGAACAGTTACATCACTCACCTTGATGCTCTATGATCAGGTCAGCTGAATTACTAACAATCAGTTGGCAAATTGATTAGGTACATACTTCAAAAAATTTAATTCGTACCGTGTAAAAACCCCTCTTTTAGAGGGGTTTTTTATTATACCCGAGAGATGCATCCCGTTGATCCATTGATACTCCACTGAATGGAATTGCAACCAAACGCGCATCACAACGCTCAGAGCATCAACTATTTACCTTATCTGCATAACGACAACTTCACAAAGCCAAATGACGTTAAGATACGCTTTGCTTGATCTATAGTAATCTTATCGAGATAGCGATAGTCACATTAAGGAATGTATACATGAGTTTTGGCAAACGAGAGATAACCCTACGCTTTTTAGCAGAACCTGGCGATGTTAACTTTGGCGGTAAAGTTCACGGAGGCGCGGTCATGAAATGGATCGACCTTGCCGCTTATGCGTGCGCTGCTGGCTGGAGTGGTAAATATTGTATTACCGCTTATGCCGGTGGCATTCGTTTTGTTGCCCCAATCCATGTGGGCAACTTGGTCGAAGTCAACGCTAAAGTCATCTACACAGGCAAAACCTCTATGCATGTCGCGATCGATGTGCAAGCCAGCGAGCCGACCGCACTAAACAATCGCCTCACAACACATTGCATTGTGATTATGGTCGCCGTCGACGAACAAGGTAAACCAACCCAAGTACCAGAATGGCAACCCACCTCAGCTGAAGACATCGCTTTACGTGAGTCGGCGATACGTTTAATGAACATGCGTACCGAAATTGGCGAAGAGATGGAAGCTCACGTCAAATACCTAAAACCCAAAACCTAAGCTTGACTCTAATGGTAAAAAAGATAGCTAATACTTTATGCGTTGTCGTATGCCCAAGCACCTTAGTGTTGTAGGTAGATGGTGAGCATTCATCTATCAGCATCGATAATCATCTGATTGGGACGGAGGAATGCTGCCGAGTTATCGATCATTACGCACCACGGCAGCTGCAAATAGAGAGGAGATAAACGTGGCTTGAACACTCCGCTCGCACTGTCTACAATAGCGCACTTTTTCGTAACTTCAGGTCACATATGATGAATGACACAACCGCAAAACCAGCCTTACCCGATCGTCTAGCCAGTAATTCTCGTAGCCCTTTCTTTGTCGCAGAATGCTTTGATCATGCGATTGGCATTCGCTTTAACGGCAAAGAACGCGGTGATGTAGAAGAATACTGTATTAGTGAAGGCTGGATTAAAATTCCTTCTCCTAAAGCGAAAGATCGTTACGGTAATCCAATGCTGATTCAACTCAAAGGTACAGTAGAAGCGTATTACGTATAATACTCCCGCTATTTATGCGTTAAGAAAGGCAACATTGATCCCGATGAATTCGAATCGGGATCAATGGGCCTGATATGCATGGATAAACCCGAGAAGAGAAGAAAATAAAGGTAATCTTATGAATCCAATTATAGCCCTCTTAAAAGAGCACGCGATCAGCGACCAACAAATCAATGACGTGTTTCAAGCACTGACACAAAATCCACTCGCAGCAATGGCCACCATTAGCCAACTGGGCTTACCTCAAGATAAATTGCAACTGTTGCTCGCTCAAGTGATGCAAAATCCAGCGTTAATTAAACAAGCCGTCGAAGAGCTTGGCTTAGATTTTTCAAAAATCGAAGAAGCACAAACCAAACTTCGTAGCTAAGCGCTTCATCGTCTTTTTCTCGTTCAACCTCAAAGCAAAGTCCTATTGCCTCTCTATACCCAAAAACTTTGAGTTGCAGGTAAGCGGCAAGTGAGTCAATCCCCATGAGCATAGACAAACGATGCGATTGGGGTGAACGACCCCAGCCAACACCGCTACAGCTTCAAGTACGAAGGGGATAACGACATCTCCTGTCATTGAAACGTCATCTCGCTTTGCTTTAATTGGTCTGTAGCACCGATAATACCCGCACAACTGACGCCAATACCATGCGATGATAAAACGGCTAAAGTGAGCTGAGTCCGTGTACTAACCCGTGGGATGAACATACTCTTATCCACGGTTGAGGTTAAATAATAACAACGAGAAAAACCATGTCCTTAACACTCGATAAAATTACGCTCAGTGAGTCGACCCTACTCGATGCAAAAGCCGTTGAATATCAATGGGTTCGTTCGTTATATGTCGAAGGCTACTCTGCCCACGAGATTAATCATTACATCAAAGCCTGTTTTGGCGGTGATGACACCTTTGCCGATCTGTTTCGAAAGGTGGCTCTAAAGCAAGAAAGCTTATATGTCCTTTTGCAGTACATGAGCTGCGCTCCCTCGACTCGAGAGCTGTAACCCACGATACAAAATCTTCGATCTGCCTCGCATCCAAATGGCATTCTGCTGTTTGTTCTCTGCTTATTGTTTATCATCTTCAACCGTAGCGAACTTGGCAAACGTCAGGCATAAAAAAACCTGAGTTAAACTCAGGTTTCGGTTACAAAAACTGTTAGTCATGAAGCTAGTAAGGAATAGAGCTAACAGCCAGCTATGCGTAACGCCAGAACTCATATCGAACTCAACTGATCGGCGGCCAAACCAAAAGTGTTGAGTCGATACAAAATGGGCGACCTGATGGTCGCCCTTATTATTGTTATCCTTTCACACCGCCAGCGGTTAGGCCTCCAACGAGCCAGCGCTGTGCAATTAAAAAGACCGCAGTAATAGGTAATGCTGACAATACCGCCGCAGCAGCGAAATTACCCCACAAATAGTTTTGCGGATAAAGGTATTGTTGCATTCCAACAGCCAACGTATAAGAGTTTACATCAGATAGTAATAAAGATGCTATCGGAACTTCACCAACTACCATGATGAAAGATAAAATAAACACCACGGCTAAAATTGGCACCGACAATGGCAGTAAAACCAATCTAAACGCTTGCCAAGGTGTCGCACCATCAAGGGCCGCGGCCTCTTCTAACGAACTATCGATACTTTCAAAGTAACCTTTAATCGTCCAAACATGCAGTGCAATACCGCCTAAATAAGCAAAGATTAAACCACCATGCGTGTTAAGCCCTAAGAAAGGAATGTATTGACCTAATTTATCAAACAACGCGTAAATGGCGACCAAAGCCAATACCGCAGGAAACATTTGAAAAATCATCATCGCTTTTAAGATGGTTTCTTTGCCCTTAAAACGCATCCGCGCAAACGCATAAGCCGATGTTGTCGACAGAGCCACAATAAACACCGAGCTGATTACCCCAACTTTAACCGAGTTCCACAACCAAGTCAGCACTGGGAAAGGCGGCGGGATCACCGTGCCGTCGGCGTGCGTAACCGTCATACCTAATGCCAATTTCCAGTGCTCAAGTGACGGCCGATCGGGGATAAGGCTGCCCGTCGCAAAGTTACCTTCACGAAATGAGATAGCAATAACCATCAATAATGGGAAAATAATCAGTGATAAAAATGCCCATAACGCGATGTGTGAGGCCCAAACTCGATATTTGAGCGACTTTCCTTGAACCATAGCCATATTCTTCGCTCCTATTTAGTTTCTGATACTTTGGCAAAACGTAAGTTGAACAGCGCTAACGCTCCCACTAACAAGAAGATTAAGGTCGCAATCGCACTAGCCAGACCAAAGTCTTGACCGCCCGCACCTTCAAACGCGATACGATAGGTATAGCTCACCAGCAGATCGGTATAACCAGCAGGTTCCGATGTGCCAATCATGTTAGGGCCACCCTGAGTTAATAACTGAATCATCACAAAGTTATTAAAGTTGAAAGCAAAGCTCGCGATCAGTAATGGGGTTAATGGCTTAATCATCAAAGGCAAAGTAATGCGAGTAAAATTGTGTATGAAGTTTGCGCCATCAATCGCCGAAGCTTCATAAAGATCATCGGGAATCGCTTTTAGTAGACCCATACATAAAATCATCATGTAAGGGAAACCCAACCAAGTGTTAACAATCAACACCATGGTTTTCGCCAAGAAAGGATCCGAGAACCAAGCTGGGCTTATGCCAAAAATGGCTTGTAGCATCATGTTTATTTCACCAAAACTTTGGTTAAATAAACCTTTAAAAATCAGGATAGAAATAAACGCAGGGACAGCATAAGGCAAGATTAACAGCACCCGATACACCGCACGACCTTTTAACGACTCCCACTGTACCAAGCTCGCCAATATCAAACCAATCACCAAAGTAAAAGCGACGGATAAAACCGAGAAGACAATCGTCCAGATAAAGATGCTGATGAATGGCTCTTTAATACCATCATCTTTCCATACTCGCTCAAAGTTATGCGTACCAATTGACACGATAAATCCGGGAGACACTGTCGGACCGACAAACTCACCTTGTTCGTCTATCACCTGATAAAAGCCGATCTCCATGTTCGGACGTAACCATTCACCGGTTCGATTATTGAATAGCGTCTTACCATCTTCTTGCACCGTGTAAAGAGGGACTACACCGGCAAATTGGCGTAAGCCACTCATCCGAATATCAATGCCTGATGGGAAGTGCAAATCAATCCCCGATAAGGTACTGCGATAGCCAACAATGGTGCGTACCGGTTCAGGCTCACCCAGTGGACTATCAAGCGGAGCAAGATACAAATCAGCAGGGACAGAACCTGTCAGAGGGAAACTTTCGGTGATATACCACTCATCACCGTCTTGCACAGCGATACGATAGCCATCATCCGCCTTGTGCAGTGTAAAAGGATAGCTATCGCCACTTTGATAAGTACGATTTAATAACACCGTCTGCGCTCGCTCAAAGGAGAGCTGATTTTTAGCGCTGTAGTTGGTAAATGCTAAATTGACGGTATAAGCAAGAGGAAAAAGGATAAACAGGATCATCCCTGCTACCCCTGGATAAATATAACGATGAGCGTAGGTCTTCTTACTACCAAAAATATACAAAGCTAAAACAGTAAGAACCAGAGTAAGCATAGCGAATGCCAGCTCACCGCGAGAATACATTAAAATCGTTGTATAGCCATTCACGATACCTACTGCGCTTAAAACGGCCCATTTAAGGATTGAGCCTTTGCTGATTGATCGTATTTTGGCTGAAACTGATATCGCCTCTGTACCTTGAATTGACTGCATATAACAACCTGCTAGCGAAATGAAAACTGAGAAAATAAGGAGAGGTTACCCTCTCCTCAAAAAGTACTATCGAATAAAATTATCGCGTCATTTGTCTTTCTGCATCCGCCAAAGCGGCATCAACGGTTTGACGTCCATCAACGATATTGATGATAGCGCTCTTCGCCGCTCCCCAGAAAGCGTTCATCTGTGGGATGTTTGGCATCACTTCACCGTTCAGTGCGTTATCCATCGTTGCTGCGATACGAGCATCAGAATCGAGTTCACTTTGGAAAGAGTTCAACGCAACAGCACCCAATGGTTTATCGTTATCCACCATACGTAAACCTTCGTTGGTCAGCAGGTAGTTTTCCAAAAACTCCACGGCAAGATCACGGTTAGGTGAAGCGGTGCTGATCCCAGCGGTTAATACGCCAACAAATGGTTTTGAGGCTTGACCATTAAATCTTGGTAGCGTGGTCACACCATAATTGATGCCTGAACGCTCAATGTTATTCCAAGACCAAGGACCATTAATGGTCATCGCGGTATTACCTTGGTTAAAGGCCGCTTCCGACACCGAATAATCCATATCGGCAGAGATGACGCCTTTATCGACCAAACCTTTTACAAAGTTCATCGCATCTTTAACGCCTTTATTGGCAATGCCAGCGTCTTTAATATCGTAACCGCCGCCAGTGTATTTAAAGGCATAGCCACCATCAGCAGCCATCAGTGGCCAAGTGAAGTAAGGTTCTTTTAAGTTCCACATAATCGCAGATTTACCTTGCTTCTTGAGTTTTGCATCAAGCTCAGCCACTTCTTCCCAGTTTTTTGGCGGGTTAGGAACTAAATCTTTGTTATAAATCAGCGAGAGAGATTCAACCGCAATGGGGTAACCAATCAGTTTGCCATCATAGCGAACAGCATCCCATGCAAAATCAACAATACCGTCTTTAATGCGTTGTGAAGGTTTGATTTCTGCTAATAAACCCGCTTCAGCATAACCACCAAATCGGTCATGCGCCCAAAACACAATATCAGGACCATCACCCGTTGCTGCCGTTTGCGGGAAACGGTCTTGCAAACCATCAGGGTGCGCAACGGTAACTTTAATCCCCGTGTCGGCTTCAAATTTCTTACCAACTTCAGCTAGGCCGTTATAACCTTTATCACCGTTGATCCAGATTGTGAGTTGTCCTTCTTGAATAGCAGCATTTGCACCAAATGAGCCAAGCGCAACCAAAGTGCTTAGCGCGACAGTGCTTAGGGCATTTTTCATCTTCATATCCTTGTTATTTGTGTTGTAGGGCGAACACCGATTGAGGTTTTGCCGTATTTCGCCATCTATCATCAGCAAAAAACGGGGGTGACTCATCCTCCTACTCCCTACGCCCTAGCCATTATGGCCTAGTTTCGTGATCTACATCGTCACAGGTTAGCGATCATAGTCACAAAAAAAGCGTTGACTGTGATGAAGTTCAACTTCATGACAATCAATAATTTGAACTGGATCTATATGATGGTTTTATCCCCTCCTCCGCCTCATCCTTGGCTACTCCCCCTATAAAAAAAAGCAACGGGAGGATGTGAGCAACCACATCATCAAGGAAACTAAGCACATCCAAGAGTGGATGGTAAGAACCCTTTCCAGTATCTATTGCAGTGCTGGCTTGCATTGCCGAATGGGTTTGCTGTCATCACTTGAGCGTTCGTGGTAATTATTGTACGGGGGAGACGTTCGAGCATGGTGGGGGAAGCAAACTGATTCTTGGCTTTGATGGGTGATGTTTTCTACAAGTCAGTGACGTTGTAGGCATCACCCTTTCTTTTCTTACTGATGAAATGAGAGGTAACGCAGCATCGCTGCAGAATCATCGGCATTCACCATGAAAAATGATTCACCTTAATGTATTCCTACTGTTATTGCCTGCAAGATAATTCATATAATGATAGGCAGTAATCATTAAAAATCTTGATCGAGGACGAGCTACATGGCGAGTGTCACGTTAAAAAATGTATGTAAAGCTTATGGTGATGTATTGATTTCTAAAAATGTTGATTTAGAAATCCCAGAAGGCGAATTTGTCGTCTTCGTAGGTCCATCAGGTTGTGGCAAATCCACCTTATTACGCTGTATTGCTGGCCTTGAGGAGATCACCTCTGGTGACCTTTATATCGGCGATCAACGCATGAACGATGTCGAACCGTCAAAACGTGGCGTCGGCATGGTATTTCAATCGTATGCCCTTTATCCGCATCTCAATTTATACGACAACATGTCGTTTGGCCTCAAACTAGCCAAAGCCAGTAAAGCGGACATTAGCCAACGAGTAGAAAAAGTCGCTGATATCCTGCAACTAAGCCATCTATTAGACCGTCAACCTAAAGCACTGTCTGGCGGTCAACGTCAACGGGTCGCGATTGGGCGGACCCTAGTTTCTCAACCCGATGTGTTCTTACTCGATGAACCACTGTCTAACCTAGATGCAGCGTTGCGTGTACAAATGCGCTCTGAAATTACCAAGCTACAGCGCAAACTCGGTTGCACGATGATCTACGTAACCCATGACCAGGTCGAAGCGATGACCATGGCCGATAAAATCGTCGTTCTCGATGCTGGTTTTGTTTCGCAAGTCGGTAAACCGCTTGAGCTCTATCACTACCCGAAAAACCGCTTTGTCGCTGGATTCATTGGCTCGCCAAAAATGAACTTTATGAGTGTCACGATTGAAGAAGCAGAGAAAGAGCGCGTAAAAGTCAAACTGTCTAACGGCTTCTCTTTCTGGATCCCTGTTGATGGTACCACCGTCACCGCCGGTGCTCGTATGTCACTCGGTGTACGTCCTGAGCACTTACTCTTACCAGAAGATGGCGATGCGCCCATCGATGGCAAAGTGATGATTGTTGAAAAACTCGGCAATGAAACCCAAGTGTATATGAATGTGAAAGGCTCAGACTCTGACATCATCTACCGCCAGCCAGACACGCTCGATATCGAAGTCGGGGATACGCTCACCATTGGTCTGCCCGCTCATCGCTGCCATTTATTCCACAGTGATGGCCGTGCATGTCAACGCTTACATCAAGAAAAAGGCGTTGTGATTGAGCGTTAAGTCTCGTCCTTGCAGACAACGGTCTGAAACCGTTGTCTGCCGCATGCAAAATAACTTAATTTTCCAATATTAAGCCTCGCTTTCGTCCCCATAGCTTCGGCTTTTTGACGACAAAGTACACCGCTAACGCGGTTAATATAAAACCTAATATCCCCAATCCATCCAATGATTCATCAAACGCAAACCATGCCTGAATCGCCGTCGTCGGCGGAACCAAATAAAAAATAGAGGCCACATTGGATGAAGCACCATGCTCGACCATGTACAGCAAAAGTAAAACGGCAACACATGATAAAACAACGACTAACCAAACCATGGTCAACACAAACGTCGTCGTCCATTGAATACTCATACTTTCAACCTTAAGCGCAAGAGGAATAAATAGTATGGAAGCCGCCATGTATTGCACCAAGGTTCCCCCCAATAGATCACTCTGTTGACAAAATCTTTTCTGGTACAAAGTGCCAACGGTGATGCCAAACAAAGAGAGAAGACACATTCCTACTGCTGCCCATTGCTTCTCTTCTGATTGCCACTCAAGGTTACCAAGCAAAACCAAGCTGATACCGACAAATCCTATCCCCAGCCCAATCCATTGACTAACAGTAAAACGTTGTGGCGTCATGATAACCAACAGCAAAACGGTCATCACAGGTTGAGTACCGACTAACAATGAGGTTAACCCTGCCGGCATCCCCCAATAAATCGCCTGATAAGTTCCGCCCAAATACAACCCATGAATCAGTAAACCAGCAACACTTGCGTGCCATAGTGCTTTCCCTTTTGGGATAGATTGCCGTTTAAAAAGAGCCAGCAAACCTCCGAATAAAAGTACCGTTAACAGCATACGCAAGCTGAGCAATGTCATAGGTTCAGCATAAGTCAGCCCATAACGAGCACCCACGAAGCCTGAAGACCATAATATGACAAACAGAAAAGGGATCATTTTAATGAACATAGAAAATCTCTCGCCATGAGGATAACAATTACGCTACTTTAATTGGGTACAGAAAAACAAAAAGGCACAGTTTCCATTATTTCAACGGGTACAGAATGGTCAAAATTTGCAAATATAAACAAGTTGAAGCGTATTTACGCCATGCCATTGAGCAACGTTTGTTTAATTCACACGAAAAACTACCATCCATTCGTGAATTAGCCCTTGCCCTATCGGTGAGCAAAAATACCGTCATTCGAGCCTATCAGGTGTTGGAAGCTCAAGGATGGGTGTACGCTCAGCCAAGAAGTGGTTACTGTGTTTCGCCACCACCGTCATCGTTAGAAATCCGTGAGCAAACACCTCGCCAAGTCGATTTATTGTCAATGTCGAAAGACATTCTGGCCAATCCAATCAAACACTATGAGATGTCAGCAGGTTCCGCACACCCGAATATCGACTCTAGTGCCATTCGTAGTTTGTATGCACATATCGGACGTCACAGTCGTAAACAAACGCATATTCCCAGTCACTATCAACTGCCACCGGGGAATAACCAACTCGTAAAACAGCTAGCAAAACTTTCGCAAGAGAGCGGTATCTTTGCCCAGAGTCGAGACATTGCCATTACTCATGGAGCACAACAAGCCATCAGCTTAGCTTTTCGAGCGCTCACTCAAGTGGGAGACATCGTGGCCGTCGAGTCGCCTTGTTATTTTGGTACCTTATTGTTAATCGAGTCTTTAGGGTTAAGAGTGGTGGAAATACCCAGCCACACAATAACTGGGATTGATCTAGATGCACTGGTTGATGCTTTACAGCGCTGGCCAATCAAAGCGTTATTGCTTACGCCTAATTTTACTAATCCAACAGGGGCATTGATGCCACTGCTACACCGTAAAATACTGCTAGAAAAAACATCCTCACTGCCAATCATTGAAGATGATGTCTTTGGTTATTTAGGATTTAACGACCCAATCCCCAGCTTAAAAAGCTTGGATAACCACGATAGAGTTATTTATATTAATTCGCTGTCTAAAACGTTAGATTCTCGACTTCGAATTGGCTGGATAATTGCTGGACAATACATGGAAAAAATAGATAAGATTTTACTCAGTGAGAACATGGGCAGCCTAAATTTAATACAATCAGCAGTGGCTGAGTTTCTCTATTCCGGTCAATACAAAACTCATCTTGCTAAAATGCGCCGCCTATATCAATATCGCCAGCAAAAGTTTACCACCATGTTGAACCAAGCATTCAATGGCCAACAAGGATTACAGGGACAATACCACCTCAGTCATCCAGAAGGTTCCTTTTTAAACTGGCTAACACTACCGTCTCATATCGATACTTACGAGCTCTACCAACAATGTCTACCAAAAAAAATCAGCTTCTTGCCAGGGCATCTATTTGCGACCCAACATCAATTCACTCACTGTATTCGCTTTAGCGTGGCAAATTTGAATGATGAAAAAAAATGGCAACCCAGCTTAAATCTTCTCGCGCAGATGATCACGGCTCAACTAAAATAAAGATAAACCGAAGCAAATCATCTTAGTTCGCAGAGATCCGCCCCCATTAACCACTATGATGTACAGTTAAATACAATAAAAGAATAATAAGGATTATCCATGAAACACCAGCTATCTCTTAGAGCTTTAG
>NZ_WXWK01000038.1:0-25560 GCF_009904835.1 Vibrio sp. V33_P6A3T137
AAACTGTAGTAAGTTTTTAAGATATAGAGTTTCCTCCTTTATGAGTAGCCCTCGCTTACGTGTCCAATTTGAAACCTTATTTGCTCATTTTCATGGTCAAGATGCAGAGACGCAATTAGACGATATTACCGACATTTTATTTTGCACTCGACGTAATGCGCGCATTGTTCTCAACAAATTAGAAGATGAGGGGTGGATTGAATGGCATCCCGCTCCAGGACGCGGCAAACTCTCACAGCTTATTTTTAAACGTAGTCGGGCAGATGTCAGTGAAAACCTTGCTCGCCGTTATCTGCAAGAAGGCAAGATAGGTCAAGCGCTGGCGGTATTGGATCAAGATGCCGCTAAGTTAACCCAAGTTATCCAAAGTTACCTAGGTGTACAACACCAAGAGGGCTTGCAAGTGGTGCGTTTGCCGTATTATCGACCACTTTCTATGCTTAATCCCACGAAGCCGATGCGCCGTTCAGAGCTGCATATTGCGCGGCAAATTTATTCTGGTTTGACTCGTTTAGATGAAGAAGAGCAATTGCAAGCCGATCTCGCGCACCACTGGCAAGCGTTAAGTCCAACACACTGGCGGTTTTATTTACGCCCTGGAGTACGTTTTCATAACGGTGAATTAATGACCACTGAGATAGTGGTACAGAGTCTATGGCAATTACGTTTGGTGAATTTGTTTGCGCACATTGACGCCATTACGACTCCGGATAATTGGGTCGTCGATATTCATCTAGCCAAACCCGATACTCGCTTACCGTTATTGCTGGCAGAATCTTGTGCAAAAATTTTATTGCCAGAGTCATTAAGAGCGGATGACTTTGATCAAAAACCGGTGGGCAGTGGTCCTTATAAGGTATTCGTTAATGATGAGAAAAGGCTAGTGCTACAAGCATTTGATGGCTATTTTGGTTTTCGTCCATTGCTGGACCGTGTCGAAGTATGGGTTATTGATGAAGTGCACTCCTCAATGGTATTTCCGAGCTTAACGCATCCGATGAAAAGTCAACGCGGTTCATTTAGTGAAGATGTTGAACTCGATCCCGGTTGCACTTATTTATTACTCAATCGTCGTAAGGGGATCGCGTCTAATGAGGTTTGGGCCAATTATCTACAAACCAAACTCAGTGCGCTGAATTTATTTCGTTTGTTACCAGAAGAAAAAGTGGTTGAACTGGGCGTATTGCCTGCTTATGGATTAAAGCCGGGTTGGTATCATCAAAATGGACCAATGTCAGCCGTTGAACCGCCAATCGGTAATACCGTTACAGTTGCTTATCATGCCCAGCATCCTA
This sequence comes from Vibrio sp. V33_P6A3T137, assembly GCF_009904835.1. NCBI lineage: Bacteria > Pseudomonadati > Pseudomonadota > Gammaproteobacteria > Vibrionales > Vibrionaceae > Vibrio > Vibrio sp. V33_P6A3T137. The sequence continues at coordinate 1,296 of NZ_WXWK01000038.1, forward strand.
TGTTTCCTACTTTAGCGAAGTGTATTGAACGTTTACTTAAAGAAGATGGTATAGACGTCACCTTCATTAAATATGAATTAACCGTCGATGATGTCGATCAGGTTGACATTTGGATCAAAGCAATGGGCATCGCTAACCATCGGGATGATGCACTGGCTGGCTGGTTATTGGATTACTCTGATATTGAACCAATGAGTCAAGCTGAGGATTTTTATCGTTGGTCTGGATTGATTGATCAATGGCGTGCGAGCGATGAATCAACCCCTTTTCCCGCTCAAGAGCTCGGTAAGTCCTTAGTCGCCAGTAAACAGATCATTCCAATGTTTCATTGCTGGTTAGGGGTGAATAAAGATCAATGTGGTGCGTTACAAAATGCAAAGTGCAATGCCTTAGGCTGGTTTGATTTTAGCCAAGTATGGGTAAAACCAGAGTAAAACGATCGTCAAATCACCGATCTTGTATGAGGAAAGAAGAGATGCAAAGCCCGATTACTTTAGAAGCGCTACATATCCTTGATGCGATTGATCGCCGCGGCAGTTTTGCTGCCGCGGCCAATGAGCTGAACCGCGCACCAAGCTCATTGAGTTATCAAATTCAAAAGCTTGAACAAGATTTGGATATGATGATTTTTGATCGCTCTGGTCACAAAGCCAGTTTTACTGATGCCGGACGGTTGATCCTTGAGCGTGGGCGAACCATTTTGTCGGCCGCCGAGAAGCTAGTTAACGATGCGACGTTACTTGCTAACGGTTGGGAATTGGATATTACATTGGCTTTTGATGGCATCATTCCGGTCGCGAACTTTTTTCCTTTGGTGGATGCGTTAGGTAATGTCAGTAAAACTCGGATTCGTCTACAAGAAGAGATTTTAGCCGGAAGTTGGGAGTCTCTCGCTACAGGAAGAGCCGATTTACTGATTTGCCCCAAAATAGACAGTTTACCGCAAGAAGTAAAATCAGAGCGATTAGGCTCAATGTCACTGATTTGGGTTGCTGCGAGCGATCATTATGTTCATCGCCGTCGTGGTGAGTTTGATGAGCAGGCTCGACAAAAGTATCGAGTGATTGCGATTGCCGATACAGCGCGCGAACAGCCAGCGATGAGTATTAATATCTTAGAAAAACAGCCGCGTTTGACGGTGAGTAATTTTAATGCCAAATGCCAAGCGCTGGTGGAGGGATTAGGTATTGGTACCTTACCGATACAAATCGCCCAGCCGTTGATTGCCAGTGGGCAGTTGCAAAAGATATCGGGCAGCATGGATAAACATATTGATATTGTTATGGCGTGGCGCAGAAATACGACGGGTGAAGCCAAATCGTGGTGTATTCAATATTTGAAAAAACATTGGGATCTCGTCTGATCTACCAGAGTCTTGGTTTACGGTTTGGTCAGGGTTAAGACCATATCTGCCGTTCCATCTTCAAAATGAATCTCGATACTAAAGCCCAGTTTTTGGGCTAAACTGAGCATCCCTTTATTACTAGGCATGGTCATACCTGAGATGCGGGCAGTGCCTTTCGCTTGGCAGTAATCAATGATCTTTTTCATTAGTAATGATCCGAGCCCTTTACCTTTAAGATCGGAGCGAATCAAAATGGCAAATTCAGCATCACTATTATCATGGTTGATCAATGCTCGTGAGACGCCAATGATCTCTGCTGGTGAGGTTTTATGGCTGACAGCAACAAAAGCCATCTCTCGGTCGTAATCAATTTGGGTAAAGTTGGCTAGCGCTTCGTGATTAAATTCACCGACATCCGAAAAAAAGCGTTTGTACAGATCTTCTTTTGAGACTCGATGAATGAAAGCGGCATGTTGTGGCTCATCTTCGGGGAGAATCGGCCTAAGAGTTAACGGCTCCCCATCTTTAGCGATGACATTTTCCACCAATTCAGAAGGATAGGGACGGATAGCTAACCGACTTTGCGCATCCCCTTCGAAACGCTGTAATATTAAATCGGCATCCAGAATCGTAAATTGATCACCATTGACCAGTAAAGGGTGGATATCCAATTCATGTACTTGTGGACACTCAATAATCAGTTGGGAAATTCGGACTAAAAACTCGGATAAACCGTCAATGTTTATTGGTACTGGTTGTTTTTGTAGACGAATTTTACCGCTGCGTAGCGCCCGAACAATTAAATATCTTGCTAATGTACTATTTAATGGTGGTAATGCAGCGACCGCATCCAGAGACTCTTCCCATTCAGAACCGCCTTGCCCCAGTAAAATCACCGGACCAAAAATAGCATCGTGTTTGACTTTAATACGTAACTCTTCTCCTCCGCCCAACTTGGCCATCGCTTGCACCAACAAGCCATACACCCTAGCTGCAGGGTAGGAGAGTTGAGTTCTATCAAGGATCGATTGCGCGGCATTGGCGACTTCGTTACGGTTGCGTAGGTTAAGCATAACGCCTTGTACATCGGATTTATGAGCAATATCTGGTGAACGCAATTTTACCGCAACCGGATAGCCAATCGTTTCTGCTATGTGTACCGCCTCACTACTGTCCGAAGCAATCCAAGTCGGTAACACATTAAAATGAAAGCATTTGAGAAAACTGCCTATTTGATGAGTATCAATGTGTACACTTTCTTGTTCGCTTAAATGCTCGGCGATCCACGCTTTGGCGCTATTGATTTCTGAAGCGGTCACCAACTCAGTGGTCGTCGGTGTTTCCATCAACTGTTTTTGGTTACGCCTAAATTCAACCAAATGCATGAAAGCGACGACGGCACTTTCTGGCGTGCGGTAGGTCGGGATACCGGCTTGAGTAAAAATGTGCCGAGCAGGGCGAGCGGTGAGTTCCCCAGACCAATTAGTCAGAATATTAAAACGCCTCGCCCGAGGATGGTTTTTAATCACCTCAACAATAGCCATTGCTGTTTGTTCTGAGTGCGCGATGGCGGAAGGAGAGTGCATAATCAGAATGGCATCGATATCATCACTGTCGAGTACCGCTTTTAACGCATTAATATAACGAGTGTGGTCAGCATCCCCAACAATATCAATCGGGTTATTTTGCGACCAACTACGCGGAAGGCATTGATCCAGTTGTTGGTAAACGGTATGGCTTAATTGTGCTAATTTGCCTCCGCGTTCGAGTAACGTATCGACAGCCATAATAGCAGGCCCACCACCATTAGTGATGATCGCTAGCCGCTCGCCTTGGAGTGGTACGGCATGAGTTAACGTTTCAACGGCCGCAAACAGCTCATGCGTATTATTAACCCTCAGCATACCGGTTCTGCGAATGGCAGAATCGTAAATAATGTCTAGTGTATCTTCGCCGCCAGTGTGTATTTTAGCCGCTTTTCGCCCTGCAGCGGTTCTACCCCCTTTTAAAACAAGTATTCGTCGATTACGAGACGCGGCACGTGCCGCGGATAAAAAGCGGCGTGCATCTTTAATAGTATCAACATACAACAAAATCGCGTGAGTGTGCTTGTCGATACTGAGCGAATCGAGTAAATCAGCGAAGTCGATATCGCAGGCGTTGCCTAGGGAAACAAAAGCCGAAAAGCCAATTTGTTTATCATTCGCCCAGTCAAGAATCGTAGTACAGACGGCTGCTGACTGAGAAATAAAAGCAATATGGCCCTTTAAGGCATTGACTGGAGAGAATGAGCCATTGAAGTGTATCCAAGGCAGAATAATACCGAGGCTATTAGGGCCAAGCACACGTATGCCCGCTTGTTTGGCTATCGTTAGGCACTGTTGCTGAATTTCATGCTGCTGGGCATCTTCACTGTACATATCGGCAGATAACACGATAACACATGAAACGCCTTTCTCTGCCAATTGACGGAAAAGTTCAAGATTACGAGAAGCATGGGTACAAAGAATAGCAATATCAGGAACGAGAGGTAAATCAAGCACGGTCTTATAAGCCAAGACCCCACACACAGAAGGATAACGAGGCGTTACTGGCATAATTGCACCATCGAAACCGCCCTGAAGTAGGTTTTTCATGACGATATTACCGGCACGAAAAGATCGCGTTGAAGCGCCGATCACAGCCACAGATCTTGGATTAAGTAGCGGGTTAATAGAATTCATGATGCAAAAGACCTAAAAGGTAACGAGCCAATAACTAAGTTTTGCCTTTAGCATGAAATCTTCACCAAAGGTCAATACAGCCATATCAACAACACTGTAGTTAAAATTATCTAATGGTGTTGATGTATTTAGTCTGGATGTGATCTTCATGACATCATCTCTCTTTCACTTTGTGCCACAAATCACAGGATAATCAGAGATAATCACATCCTATACTTGATTATAAGACGCGCTATCGGCATGATTTACATTACTTTCTATCTAAGGTGTTATTGGTTTATGAAAAGAATTGCGATTGTTGGCTTGTGCGCGCTGCTGGCCGCCTGTGCCTCAGAAAATTATATCACGGATGTAACAACTCAAAGCCACACGGAAGAGTTTGCCGTGGCTGATATTCCTAAACCTATTGTCTCAGAAAGGGGTAACGCTGACGGTGTCTCCGAGCGTAATGTTCAAGCTCAAGTGATCAAAATGGCTCCGGCTGAAGAGAAACAAATCGTCAAAGCAACGCCGCCAGCCAAACCTAAAGTCACTATTGCACCACCAACCGAAGAGCAATTAGCAATGAATCCACGTTATGGCTTCACCATTCAAGTTGTTGCCGTTGGGGCGCAAACTAAGGTTGATCAATTTGCGAATCAGTTACCTAAAGATGAACAACCGATCTGGGAAAACTATAAAGTCGTTAATGGCACGAAATGGTACACGGTCTTGTATGGTGATTACGCCACTCGTCAGGAAGCGTTGAACGCCTTGCAAAGATTGCCAGAAGAATTCCGTGACTTGAAACCATTCGTTAAGAGCATTGATAGTATTAAAAACTCAGATTTCCCCACACTAAATAAACTCAACTAATGAACGTTTACAACAGGGGCCTTTGCCCCTGTACTGTTTATTCTCTACACAATTAAACTAAGATTAGGTAATAAATCCTCTTCTATGGTGTACCTCTGTGCTGAATTGTCTATCATAGCCGATAAAATGAATGTAGTTACTGCATCACTTGGCCTCGTGGCCTGCAACCGAATTTTGGTGTAACGGAACAGTGTAATGAAAAAAACAACAATTTTACTTTTATGTGGTGGGGGCTCATCAGAACATGAGATCTCGCTAGTTTCCGCTGATTATTTGCAGCAACAACTGACGTTAACGCCATCGTTCGACGTGATTCGAGTAGAGATGAAACCTGCTGGCTGGTTTACTGATTCTGGCGATATGGTTTATCTTGATACGAACTCTGCCTCACTAAACAGTGAGCATGGATCTCGTCGCATTGACTTTGTTGTGCCTTGCATCCACGGTTATCCGGGAGAAACGGGCGACATCCAATCGATGCTAGAGCTGGCCGGCATCCCATATTTAGGATGTGGACCAGAAGCCAGTAGTAATAGTTTCAATAAAATCACGTCGAAACTATGGTATGACGCACTCGGTATTCCTAATACACCCTACTTATTTTTAACAGAAAATAACGATGAAGCTTTACGTCAAGCCCTGCAAGCCTTTGATAAATGGGGCGCAGTGTTTATTAAGGCGGCTCGACAAGGTTCATCGGTTGGCTGTTACAAGGTCACCGATAAGCAGCAAATTGCCAAGGCAATTGATGATGCCTTTACCTTTTCTGATCAAGTGCTGGTTGAACAAGCCGTCAAACCACGAGAATTAGAAGTCGCCGCTTATGAACTCGGTGGCAAACTCCATATTACTCAGCCTGGCGAGATTATTGCTCCTGATGATGCTTTTTATAGCTATGAAGAGAAATACAGCGCAAATAGCCACTCAATGACTAAAGTGACTGCGGATAATATCACCGCAGAGCAAAGAGACCTCATTAAGCGCTATGCAGAGAAAGTTTTTGTGCATATGAAATTAAGACATCTTGCTCGAATTGACTTTTTCCTTACCTCACAAGGTGAAATTTATCTTAATGAAGTGAATACTTTCCCGGGTATGACGCCCATTTCAATGTTCCCGAAAATGCTGGAACACCACGGCCACTCATTCTCCGTGTTTTTAGCTGATTGTGTCCAACGCTCACTTATGTCCAAGGTTTAATTCGAGTAAATTTTATTTTAGCGACTGCTGCGGTGTGTAACTTACCTAAGTATTGGTTAGGCATCGCAGGGCTTAACCAACGGCCAAAACTTTGAATATCTTTAGTATGATAGCCTTGTTCAGCTAGCTCTTTTACTGCACCAATTCGGGTCGATTGACCTGAAAACTTTAAATGTGGTAGCGCTAATAAATCACCAGCACGCCTTAATATACGGTAGATGGATGAATCATCTAAAGGTCGATTATTGATGTTGCCATGCCTATCAATTGAGCGAAAAACAGCGCCGTCTTGCTGAGAGATTAATGCTATCCAACGAGCTAATATTTGCTGGGCGGAAGGGGATAATTGATAGATTTCATTGCCGATCCTAAGTTGACTATGATCTTCTGTAATATCCGTGAAGCTGAGCTTTTTAAGCTCTCCTCGTTTCATGGCACATTCAAACATCACGTGATAGATAGCTAAATCACGTATCGCGAGGCTTTCATTACTTTTAACCATCAATTGATAAAGTGATGCCAAGTGTTGACGAGTAAAACATTCAGCTTGTTTCTCATCGCCGTATTTTTCTGCCCTTAAGCGTTGAAGAAGTTGACGAACTTGAACATTCAACGTCGGATCTTTTTGATTCAGTAAGTAATGAATCATACCGATAGTGACAGAGTAACGTCTAATGGTACTAAACTTTCTTACCTTGGCTTCACTTTCAAGAAATAACCTAACGGCGGTAACGGAGGCCGGTAAAGGGTTTACTGATTTTCTTTGACAAAATTCAGTGAAAATATTCCAATCTTTACTGAAGGCGAGTAATGAATTTTTTTGATAGTGTTCTCGGGTCAATAGAGCAAGCTGCTGTGGTGTGATAGGATGCTTAAATTCCAATAGCTTAGCTTTAATCTGTTTTGCTTCGGTCAATTGTACAAGAGGTCTTTTCATATTAATGCACTATAACTTTCTAATTAGTTACTAAATATACTTGCGTACCGATAAGATACAATTATTATTTAACTATCAATGACAAAAATAAGTAGGTCATCATGGCAATCACTACATACCGAGGATTTACTCTAAAATCTGCAGATAACTCACCAGACATCTGGCAAGTGCAGATCAAAAAAAATGTTTTAACTGGAAACCTCGCTGCAGTAAAAAAAAGTATTGATTGGTTTTGTGATACGGCATCGCTGATTGACCCAAGTGAATTTGAATCGATTGGCAAAAAACGAGAAGGTGGTTCACAAACGATTCAAGAGCAATTCAACGGTTTTATGTTAAAAAATGATACAGGGGAACCCAATGGATGGTATTGCTTTTTCAATGGCCGCTTGATCAAAGGAGCAAAAGTTGCTATTCAAAAACATATCGAAGCTTATCTGATTGCAAAACAGAAAGCGGAAGCTCAACAAACTCAATTAAAAAAGTAACAAAGAACGAAGTATATTATGACTCTTGTATATTCAACGGAAACGGGCCGTATTAAGCCTGAAGCCCCAAGCATCGAACGTCCGAAAGGTGATGGGATTGTCAGAATTCACAAAGAAACGAAAGGTCGCAAAGGCAAAGGTGTGTCAATTATTAAGGGTTTAGACCTTGATGATGCGCCTCTCAAGCTGCTGGCTGCTGAGCTAAAAAAGTCCTGTGGCTGCGGTGGCTCGATCAAAGATGGTCATATTGAAATTCAAGGTGAAATGCGAGATAAAATTAAGCAATTGCTTGAAAAAAAAGGTTACACGGTAAAGCTTGCTGGAAGCTAATAACGACACTTGTATATCGATAACAAGAGTAGTTATTAGCTATTTTATGGTAAATAGACCTTATGTTTAATCACTGAGGTACTCAGAGTCGAAGTAGAGTAAGGTCTATCTCAAGCTCTCTTTTTATAGCCCACATAAACTAGATAAAACCTTCGCCGAATTGTATTTAACATAACAATTATAATGCGCACTAAGGTGTGCCATTAATATTGACATCAATATCATGCTCATGGTTTTATACATGCCTTACGTTTATCACTATAAGGATATGTAATGAAACGTGAAACGATCGCTTTACACCATGGTTATCAAGCTGATAATCAAAACTCCGTTGCGGTACCCATTCATCAAACCACCTCATTCAGTTTTAATGATGCACAACATGCTGCAGATCTTTTTGATTTAAAAGTCCAAGGTAATATTTATTCTAGAATTATGAATCCGACCTGTGATGTGCTTGAGCAACGCATCTCAGCACTTGAAGGTGGTATTGGCGCACTGGCGGTCGCTTCTGGGATGGCTGCGATTACTTATGCTATTCAAACTCTTGCTCAAGCTGGTGATAACATTATTTCAATCAGTGAGTTATATGGTGGAACTTATAATTTATTTGCTCATACTTTGCCTAGACAAGGTATTGAGGTTCGATTTGTAGATAAAGACAATGTTACTCAGTTAGCTCAACTGATTGATGATAATACTCGAGCGGTTTTTTGTGAAAGTATCGGCAATCCATCCGGCAGTATCGTTGATATTGAAATGATAGCTAACCTAGCCCATCAACATGGTTTACCGTTAATTGTTGATAATACTGTGGCTACGCCCTTTTTGTGGCGACCTTTTGAACATGGTGCTGACATTGTGGTTCACTCTGCTACAAAGTATATTGGCGGTCACGGAACCACGATTGGCGGTCTGATTGTCGATTCAGGTAAGTTCCCATGGCATGCTTATCCGCAGCGCTTTCCATTATTAAATGAGCCGGATATTTCATATCATGGAGTTAACTATGCTCAAGATATTGGTGCTGCGGCTTTTATCGCTAGAGCGCGTGTTGTCCCTTTGAGAAATATGGGAGCGGCGCTGAGTGCTCAGGCGGCTTGGAATCTATTACAAGGATTAGAGACATTAGCTTTGCGGATTGAGCGAATTAATCAAAATACTTTTGCTGTAGCTCAATGGCTTAGCCAACATCCACAAGTGAATTGGGTAAATTACGCGGGTTTAAGCACTCACAAAGATCACTCACTTGCCCAAAAATATATGCATGGAAAAGCCTCTGGCATCCTAAGTTTCGGTATTGTCGGTGGCCGAGAAGCTGGGGCGCGTTTTTATGATGCATTAAATCTAATTCTTCGTTTAGTTAATATTGGTGATGCAAAAAGTTGCGCCGCGATTCCTGCATCGACGACTCATCGCCAGCTCAATAATCAAGAATTACAAGCTGCAGGCGTTTCAGCTGATATGGTTAGGTTATCAATAGGCATAGAGCATATTGATGATTTGCTTGCTGATCTTGAACAAGCGTTACAAGCTACCGTGTAAATCTTATTCTGATATCTGAATCATGGCCTTGATGGGATCCCTGTGGCCATGATCGGAAGAAGAATCCTGAAGCTCCTCTCTATTAAGCTATTTTATATTTATTATTTCTATGGGGGTTAAAAAATTAAAACTTCATTTTCTGCTTTATGTTACAACGCAACGTAAGTTATAGTGCGTTAAGATAAAGGGTACTCAACTCTATTATCAGCCAACTGATAAATATTTTATTACATCAAGCCCTCTTGCCAGATCCAACGTAGTCAATGATTCTGTTGTACATTCATGAATATAAAATAAGCTTTTGTTTGGTACAATAAGGGCGTTATTGACATAGAAAATCAAAGAAAAAGAGCACATGTGTGCTCTTCTTAAATAGACAATTATTCTGCTTTATTCTGCTGATCTTCAGCATACTGACGACGAATTTCCTGAGATACAATTTGAATCGCCTGTGCGGTACTGATCCCTTCTGCCATCATTTGCTGAATTTTTTCGACAGCGGCTTGCTGTTCACTGTGAGTTAAAGTCGGTATATCGTCAAACATAAATAGGCTCCTATTGGGGAGCCTCACTATAAAGAGACTATCAGTAACTAGCAAGGAAGTTTATATATGCACCCATAGCATTTTCATTGGTATAGCTCGCTCCGATATCGAGCTGAATGATATTCAATGGTGATAATCCAATTCCAGCAGTGATGGTACCGTCTCGACCACTGTAGGCAAGATTTTTGTTATACCCTACTCTCAATTTTAATTGACGCATGATATCCACTTCACCACCAATACGGATCATTTGCGTATCATCGGCAAAGTTATTAAATCGACGATCGGTATTCAAATCATAATCCACACTCAAGGTCGCATAATCAGCAACGATGCCAGCACCGAGCGTGATTTGTGGACGAATTTGATAATCATACTGAACAGAGTTTACCGTTTGCGTTGAAATATCTCGACTGATCAAATTGGTGGCAGCCGCTCCTAAACGATAAGGCCCATAAAACCATACCGCACCAGCATCAATGTTAAATGTCGTTTCTCCCGTACCGTTATCTAACAAATCTTTGAATTCATAGTTGTTAAAGCTGGCTTGATAAAGATAAGTATAAATGCGTTGTAATTTCGGAGTGATACCAAAAGCCATATGTTGACCGAGGAAGGTTTGATATTTGGCTAACGAGATACCAACTTCAGTAACGGCAATAGATACAGCATTAATACCGCTATTTTGTGCCTGCTCAAGAATACATTCAGGGCTGCTAGGATTAGCACCACTTACAGGGCAATCTGATGCGATGCTGGGAGCGGCATACACTTCTGTGTACGCTTTGCCAAATATATTGGCAGATATATAGCGGTTTGGTATACCAAAAGCGATAACCCCACCAAGATTAGCATTGAGTGTATTACCATCAATATCATTAAGAGCCGCTTGTAATTCAGGGGCCTTACTTGGGTCATTGCTGTTAATCAGATCAGCGATGTTATCGATGCTTTTTACTAATTTATCAGGATCGTTATAGGTAAATCCAACGCTAGGTAAAATCATCCCAGCATCATCATTACGACGATAAATAGCCACTAGAGCAGGATTATAAAATGGAGCAGTAAGATAGTTTGCAGAGACCACGCCAACGCCGCCCATGGCATCTCCGCGTGCTTCAATTGCATAATTCGCCGCAAGAGTCTCTGTGGCAACCAGCAGTGCGGGAAGCGTTAAAAGCCAAATATGTTTTTTACTGTTCATATCCAATAAACCGTTGGTTACTTTGTTGTTATAACGGCTTATTGTCTATCAACTTTAATCATTCCTCTAGAGAAACATTATAGGTTTTACTGATAACTTGAGCTTGCTCTATGATTATTGGCCCTTGCCAGCGTTTATGGGTCATTGAAACCGCTAAGATGTAGCGATCCGATGTTAGATCGGTTAACTCAAGCTGAGTCGGATAATTTGATTCATAACTTTGTTGCCAAATTTCTTTATACTCACCATCAAAATAATCGTACACCGACACATCTAACCGAGGCAATGGACAATGGCGATTCAATAATGCATTTTTATCAACCGTCCATTGATCTTTACTCGACCAACGAACCGTTTGCTTCGCTTTAGGTTCGCCAAAGATAACCCAAGTGCTCCACGAATCTTGATCTTCAGCCGTGATATCGATTCGGTACAACCCCATCGATAACTTGGAATTCAGATTATAATGTTTACGAAAGGTTACTCCCCCTTCAGTGACGCCGTCACTTGAGCGAGTGAAGCTGCTGTCGGTAGAAATAGGCCTCTCGACCCATTGAGTTAACGTTATATTATTGAGTGCCTTATCGCTTTGTGCTTCTAATATGACTTGATATGCGTCACGACCAGGGCTTTGAATATCTATCTTACGAATGACGATACTATTTAGCCATACCGGAAAGGTTTTGCTGGTTAGCCCCTTACCACAGTCCACCGATAACGATTGGATCAATACATCGTTTAGGTGTGTTTTGGTATTCTTCGTTTGATTCAGTTGCCAAACTTCAACCAGCGAATGAAACATTCGATCGAGATCATTATTAAGTAGATGCTGATGCACTTGAGTTAATGGACTACTACTCTCAAACCATTCAACACTTTGTGCATAAAAAGGCACGCACACTAGCGTGCCAATAAGACATAGTTTACTGTGCATGATTTAGGCTTTCATCTTGTACCCAACGCCACGGAGTGTTTCTATTTCTAATCCAGGTAGTTTCTGACGCAATTGCAATACGTGTGTATCCACCGTTCGTGTCGTTGGAAAATGATTGTAACCCCACACATGATCCAATAATTCATCGCGAGTAAATACTCGCCCTAAATTGCTGGCGAGAAAAAGCAATAAATCAAACTCAGTTCGCGTTAAGGTAATACACTGTTGGTTAAAAAATACTTCTCGAGTGGCTTTATCGATCACCAAGTTTGGTGTGATCACTTTGCTGTCATCATTATCTTCACCATCCGGTGAACGAAGCTGCGCTCTGATCCGCGCAAATAACTCAGCTTCAGCAAACGGTTTAGTGAGATAGTCATTTCCTCCCGCATCTAAGCCTGTCACTTTATCTTTAACGGTCACTAAAGCGGTCAATAAGATGACAGGGATCTCTTTTAAAGCTTTCCACTCCGCGAGATGAGAAATTGAATCACCATCAGGTAATTGTCTATCTAAAATGACTAAATCCGCTTTTTCCCAGTATTGATCCACTGCGGCGATAGTTTCTGCATGTAAACAGTCATATCCCGCTTGCTCTAAACTTACCAGTAAACCGTCAGCAAGGTTTTTATCATCTTCAACGAGAAGCAATGTCTGTTTCACAAGGTATCTCCAAAATAAACGTGGTTGGTGGTCCGATTAAGGTCAAACGACCTCCCATTCTACCAACCATCGATTCAACAATCGTTAAGCCAAGTCCTAAGCCACTTTTACTTACAAAAGGCTTACGTAAATGACGCCAATCTTTATGGGTCAGCGTTCCTTGATCAGTCACCTTGATGGTAACTGAATCAATTGTTGACGTGACTTCTAAGGTTACAGGAGCAACACCGTATTTTACGGCATTGCGAATTAAATTATCGATACAGGTCCCAAGCCAATATACGTTGAGCTTTGCCGCTATATCTTGTTCAACAATTAACTCTATAGGTTGAGTAAACTCTTCTTCTACTTTGTATTGCAACCATTCTTCAACCGATGGAACCCAAGCGGTCGCGAGCGGTTTATTATCCGACTGTAGATAATCTTTACTGGCTTCGGCAAGCTGTCTTAAACGGCGAGAATCCTCACAAAGGCGACGAAACTCATCGTATACAGTTTCGGGTAAATGTTCAAATTCTCGGCGAAACCCTTCAACTGTTAATGATAAACTAGCGATGGGCGTTCTCAATTCATGAGTTAGAATTTGTAAGATTAGCATCCTACTTTTCATTTCTTGTCGTTTAGAGTTCCAACGATAAATTGACCAACTGATCACTAAAAAAATATTTGCCAACACCAATACAAACATACTGATACGAAGTAAATCCGTATGATCTTGTACGTTCCAGCATAAATTGCCTCGTTGAACAAAACATGTGCTATCACTTTCTACAAAACTAAATGCCAGTCCCGCTTGACTGGCATTTAGCTGCCAAATGCTATCATCAAATAAGTAGTACTCATCGCCTTTTCTTAACCAAAGTTCATCCTTATCACCAAACATAATCGCACCAGCGATCAATGCATTCATCGCCTCTTCGTTCATTCTCTGCAAACGGCCCAATAAAGATTGGCTAGGTGCTTGCGCTCGCTCTTGAATATGCATAAAAGGTTCAAGTTGTGCATATTGATCAGGATAAACTTCTGCGTAGCGTGCAGCATAAGTACCACCACCAGGATGAATCAATGAGCTTCTGGCAAACCAACGCACGGGTAATTGACTTCCTTTACACAACGCTCGAGTAAAGACTAAAGGTTCTGTTACTAAAGGGTTCAATGGTAAATTACCCGAGCAATTTTGTGCTAACTGGTACAAAAGCTGAATATCTTTTAATGGATAGGACGCAGTTTGTGGCAACATGCTGTCTGGTGTTAATAATCGAGTAGGATACTCTTTTTGAATCGTTCGAATATCATAAGTGACCATAGCTGCCTGCTCATCAAACAGCGATACAAACAGTTCAATCCGCTCTGGTAGGGAATCGGCAAAAGCTGAAACAGTAAAAGTACAAGCGGCAAGCACTAAGCTGCGGATGAGTGTTCTTGTCAATGTAAATAATCGTTTGATCATAAAACCATAAAGTGATGATGTATTATCTATAAATAGAAACAACGCTTGTTATATCACTGTCAATAATATACCAAAGTATCGCTCTTATTGGTTCGGGACATTTTCCCTTCCCTCTTAAGCTTTGTTCGTATACCAGAAAGCATGAAGCCAGCAAATTGCTGGCTTCATGCTTTGATGTCATCAGATTACAATGCTTTGGAGATGGCGTCTACACTCTCTTTCGCATCCCCAAATAACATGAAGGTATTGTCTTTGAAGAACAACGGATTTTGTACTCCTGCATAACCCGTATTCATTGAACGTTTAAACACAATCACTTGTTTCGCGTGCCATACTTCTAATACTGGCATGCCTGCAATTGGACTATGAGGATCATCTAACGCCGCTGGATTGACCGTGTCATTCGCTCCAATCACTAAGACGGTATCGGTTTTGGATAGGTCATCGTTAATTTCATCCATTTCTAATACAATATCGTAAGGTACTTTAGCTTCTGCTAATAGCACATTCATGTGACCCGGTAACCGACCAGCCACAGGATGAATCCCAAAACGGACATCAATGCCTAATGCTCGTAACTTCTCGGTAATCTCGTAAACAGGATACTGTGCTTGCGCGACAGCCATACCGTACCCCGGGGTAATCACGACAGAACGAGAGTTCTTGAGAAGTTCAGCCACCTCTTCAGCGTTTATTTCTCGGTATTCACCTTGCTGTTCATCACTGCTGATCACTACTTCTTGACCAAAACCACCAGCAATTACACTGATGAATGAACGGTTCATCGCCTTACACATAATATAAGACAGAATCGCCCCAGACGATCCGACTAAAGCGCCGGTCACAATCAGCAAATCATTGGCGAGCATAAAGCCAGCGGCGGCCGCGGCCCATCCCGAATAAGAGTTGAGCATTGAAACTACAACCGGCATATCAGCGCCACCGATTGAAGCAACCAGATGGTAGCCAAAGGCTAAAGCAATCATGGTCATGATGATCAACGGTAATAAGCCGCCATCCATCTTTAAAAATTGCATGAGTAACAGAACCGATATCACTAACGCCGCGAGATTTAACTTATGCTTGTGTGGCAAATTTAGAGGCGAAGAGCTAATTGAACCGCTCAATTTACCAAACGCGACGATCGACCCAGTAAACGTTACGGCACCGATGAATACTCCGATAAAAACTTCGACCAAATGAATTACATGTTCCGCATGAGTATCGACCAAAGGAGCATTGAGCAAACTGTTATAACCGACCAATACGGCAGCCATACCAACAAAGCTGTGCAACATCGCAACGAGCTCTGGCATCTGTGTCATCTCTACTTTATTGGCGAAACGGATCCCAATGACGGCCCCGATGATCATGGCTAAAATAATCCAGCTCAGCCCTTGTGCCTCAGGACTGAAGATGGTGGCTAGCAGCGCGATCGTCATACCGGCCATACCGTAATAGTTACCGGTGCGTGCTGATTCTTGTTTCGATAATCCCGCTAGACTCAAAATAAAACATAAGGCAGCAATAATATAAGCCGCGTGTACTAATCCTGCAGACATTATTGTTCTCCCTTAGTCTTTACGGAACATGTCAAGCATACGTTTCGTGACCGTAAAGCCGCCAAAAATATTGATGCTTGCAATCAAAACGGCAATAAATGCCAAAAAGGTTACTATCCCATTGCCTTGGCCGATTTGTACTAAAGCACCGACGATAATAATTCCAGAGATAGCGTTAGTTACTGACATTAAAGGGGTATGTAATGCATGAGTTACATTCCACACTACGTAATAACCAACCACACAAGCTAACACAAAAACCGTAAAATGACCGAGAAAAGCGGCTGGAGCTACCGATGCTATCCAGGCAAAGACACCGACACCAGCCGCTAAGCCAACCAATTTTTTCCAAGGTGATGCAGGTTGTTTGGGTGGTTTCTCTACCATCGGTTTGCTTTGGGCAGGCTGCTGCACTGAGACTGGGATAGGCGGTGCAGGCCAGGTGATCTCACCTTGCTTAATGACAGTGACCCCGCGCAATACTACGTCATCAAAATCAATGTCAATAGCACCATTCTTCTCTTTGCAAAGCAATTTCAATAAATTGACTAAATTCGTTGCATAAAGCTGAGAAGCTTGAGTAGGAAGGCGACCAACCATATCGGTATAGCCAATGATTTTTACGCCATTATCAGTCGTAATCAACAGATCTTTGACCGTATACTCACAGTTTCCCCCATTTGCAGCCGCCAGATCAACAATCACACTACCCGGTTTCATGCTATCTACCATCGATTTGGTGATGAGTGTCGGTGCTGGTTTACCAGGGATCAGTGCGGTAGTGATAATAATATCGGCTTTTTTTGCTTGCTCTGCGTAAAGCTCTGCTGCTTTTTGATTGAAATCATCCGACATTTCTCGAGCGTACCCATCACTCGAAGCAACCGTCGGCAGATGATCAATTTCCAGAAACTCAGCGCCCATTGATTGCACTTGCTCTTTAACTTCAGGACGAACATCGAACGCTCTAACAATTGCGCCAAGGCTTCCTGCTGCACCTATAGCAGCAAGGCCAGCTACCCCGGCACCAGCGATAAAGACATTCGCGGGAGGGACTTTACCAGCAGCGGTGATCTGCCCAGTAAAGAAACGACCAAACTGATGGGCCGCTTCTACGACCGCTCGATAGCCAGCGATATTCGCCATTGATGATAATGCGTCTAAGGCTTGAGCTCGAGAGATGCGCGGCACGCAATCCATCGCTAATACATTAATGCTTTTCATTGCCAGTTTTTCTAGCAACTGAGGATATTGAGCTGGCCAAATAAAACAGATTAATGTCGCGTGCTCTTTTAATAACGAGACTTCATCGATTTGCTCATTGTAAATTGGCGCATTCACTTTTAAGACAATATCGCAATTCCATACTACCTCGGAGGGTTCAACCATCGCACCAGCCGCTTGGAATGCACTGTCTTCAAAACTCGCTAATGAACCGGCTTGAGATTCAACCACAACCTCAAAGCCGAGTTTTATCAGTTGCTCTACTGATGAAGGTGAGGCTGCAACTCGCGTTTCCCCCGCTAGCCTCTCTTTTGGCACACCAATTCGCATATCATTTCCTTGATTTTGGGACAAAAAATAAAAGAACGCTAAGCATAGCGACTTAGCGTTCTTTTATTCATGACTTCTGTCAACGACTGGAGAAATTAGTTAAAGATCTGACCACTCATCTGATCAATGAAAAGCTGAGCTTTTTTTAACATTAACTGATCAGCCTCTTGTTTATTCGACAAAATATCAGAACGAATAAAACGATGGGTCTGTAACTCACCATTAATCTCTTGAGTAATTCGGCCAGCGACTCGGTATTGGCCGTTTTCCGCGATCGATTCTTGATAAATGAGCATACCTTTATATTCAACAGGCTGAATTGATTCTTGTTGCTTTTTCTCTCTTCCCCCAAACCAGCGAGCAAATAATCCCACAACTACTCCTTATGTTTCTTGTTGTTCTTAAGAATTGGCTCTTCATACCATTCTAACGGATTATCGTGATCAAACCGAGCTTGAGATAAAATAACGGGAATATCTTTATCTCGCATAGTACGACGATCTTCAATGATCATGGGTTCCGCCGCTTGAATGGCAGCGAGAGCTTGTTGTTTTAAAATCACCAACCGCTCTTCAGGAAGGGCTGAAAGGAAGTCGACATCATGTCGGATATAAACCGGGCGCATTTGACTCAATGCAAGACAGGCCAGATCCGCTAATTGGTCATGATTGTATTTCTCACTATATTGACGCTGAATCAATACTTGTCCTACTAACGTTTCCATATAGTTATGTACATCAACATTTAACTGCATCCGTTTTCTCCTGAATCATGCGAACTTATCCTTAAGCCTATGTTTCGACCAATGATACTGAAATGAGCCATACCCTTCCTACTTAAAGCTGCAGCGGTGTTGACTACCTACAACTTCAAGTCGTTTGGGTATATCTGAGTAAAAATGTGAAAGCATCAGATTAACACCTGTTCAGTGTAGCAAAAAACTTGGCAATTATTGAAATCAACGTATTCTTATAACCAAAGGGACTTAAACCATTTGCGAAACTTTTCACCAATAAGGGACTGCATTGATTCAAATGGCGCATGAATAATCTATGTCGACAGATTTTGCTTCTTCATCTTGGTTTCGTTTTGCCTTCCCTATCCTGTTACTTATTACAGTCTGGATCGGAATCGATAACCTCGTTATGGTCGTGCAAAGCAATATTGGCTTTGCGCAAAATTTACCTTACGTGCTTTTTGTCAGCGCTATTGCTATCGCTCATTTATTTAAGCAAAGTCGGATAGCCATGATCGCCAGTGTGTTGCTGGTAAGTTACCTGATTGTTCAATACCGACTGCAATCCCCCCTATCCGATGGTTCAACATTACTTGAATTGTCTCTCTTGGCAACGCTACTTCCCGTGGCTTGTCTCATTAGCTATGCTTTTTATAATCAAGGGCTCGCTACACGCAGTTTTGCCAAATTCATCGGGCTGTTACTGATGTTGTTACTGTGGGGGATGTTGAGTGTTACTCACTTTTATGATGGCTCTGTCATTGATTTACATGAAGGTCTACTTTACAGCGTTCCGCAAATTTCTCGATTACCCTTTATTCTAGTACTTTATCTTTTCGCTTTAGTCGGTGTCTGTGCGATTTTAGTATTAACCAGAAATCGTATGATCGATGCCACTATTTACAGCGCTTTATTGTTAACCAGCACTACCTTTATTTTTTTCCACGTTTCCTTTATATCCAGCATTCTTTTTTCACTCGCTGGTGTCTTATTGATCTTGTATTTGATCGCAGCAGGTCATGCATTGGCTTTCAATGACCGATTAACTCAACTGCCTGCCCGACATGCTTTGGATCTTGACCTGCAGCGTTTAGGGAAAAACTTCACGATTGCAATGGTTGATGTCGATCACTTTAAGGCATTCAATGATACCTATGGCCATGAAACTGGTGACGATGTGCTAAAACTTGTTGCCAGTCGCTTACTGCTCGTTCCCGGTAATGGACGAGCTTATCGTTATGGTGGTGAAGAATTTACTTTGCTTTTTAAAGGCAAAACGGCAGAACAAGCAAAACCACATTTAGAGTGGTTACGTCACGATATCGAACATTACGATTTAGTTATTCGAGATACAGACACTCGCCCCGCTAATCATCAAGAAGGTTCAAAAAAACGTAAACGTCATAAAGCGTCATCCGTTACTATTACTATTACTATTAGTATCGGCATTTGTGATAGTCACGTAGAGCCCACCCCAAAATCTGCATTAACCTTAGCCGATCAAGCTTTGTATAACGCTAAAAAAGCTGGGCGAAATTGCATAAAAGTCATTAAGTAAGTAACAATTGTTATCGCCCATCGCAACTTATCAAATAAAAGTATGCTAATGTTTTCTTGTGATTAATTTTTTAACCGCACTGTATAGAGAATCGATGCATTGACCATTTTTTTTAACGTCATTAATAAATATCTTATTAAAATACTATGCCTAATGACATTAGCCTTTCCCGCTATCGCATGGGCTGACCGGGATTGGTCACAGCAAGCTGTACGGATGTGTGTCGATCCTGATTGGGAACCTTTAGAGAAAATCACCCCTGATGGTCAGTTTGTTGGCATTGCAGCAGATTTATTACGAGTGATTTTTCAGCGAGCCAAGCTGGAGTTCGTCGTAATACCAACAGTGGATTGGAACGAAAGCTTAGTCAAATCCCAAGCTGGGGAATGTGATATTCTGGCGTTACTCAATAAAACCGAACAACGCAGCCAATGGCTTAATTTCACTCGGCCGTATCTTGTTAATCCTAACGTCTTAATTACTCGACACGAGCATCACTATGTAGATAACTTAAACGATCTCGCCAGTACCGATAGTAGTATTGTTCTGCCTATCGGTACCTCTGTGTATGAATTTCTTAAACGTGACTATCCAAACATCAATTTAATCCCTGTTGATACAGAACGAGAGGCTTTCGATTTAGTGGATAGAGGGCTAGCCGATGCAACATTACGTTCATTATTAGTCGCAGCGTATACTATTAGAAACGAAGGCTGGTTTAATCTTAAAATCGCAGGTGAAATCGGTGACTATAAGAATTTGTTACGAATCGGTGTACTTCACCAGCACCCATTATTGCTAGAACAATTAGATCAGGCCATTGCCACATTGACTGTCGAAGATATCAATCAAGCCATTAATCGACACGTACCTATTTCTGTGAGTTATCGTTACGACTGGATAATGATCGTAAAAATCATCATGATTTCTATGATCATTATCTGTGCATTATTATTTGCCGGGTTACTACAGTACCGCTCTCATCGACGTTTATTAGCACTAAAATCTCAATTAGAGACCACGTTAGTGGAAAAAGATAACATTGAATTACGACTTCGAGAAAGTGAACGCTTTTATCGCTCATTGGTTGATACTGCCCATGAAGGGATTGGCGTTATTCAGAATCAACGTTTTGTATACGCTAATCACTATTTAGCGCAAATCGTTGGTCTCAGTATTGAGCAACTTCTTGAGCTTTCTTCATTCCTCGACCTAGTGAGTCCAGAATACCAACCTGCTGTGTTAAAAGCCCATCATCAGCGTCTAAGTAAAGAAGCAACACCGCCGCAACGCTATCAAGCACAGCTAATTCATGCTAATGGACATATCATTGATATTGAAGTCAGTGGCGTTATGGTTGACTGGTATGGTGAACCCGCTTCTTTAAACTTTATCAGTGACATTACGGATAGAAAACAAGCGGAACGTGAAATTACCCATCTCGCTAATCATGATACGTTAACTGGACTGGCAAATCGCAGGCTACTTATGGAAAGAATGGAACAGTTAATTTTACAAGCTAAACGTAATCCTATTCAGTTTGCCGTTATCTTTATTGATTTGGACAAATTTAAACCTGTCAATGACTACTGGGGATATCAAGTGGGCGATGAACTTTTGCAGGCGATCTCACAACGTCTGACTGAGAGTATTAGAGCATCGGATACTTTAGCTCGTATCGGGGGTGATGAATTTGTCATTTTATTGCCTCATTTACCGAGCGAACATATCAATGATGTGGTACGAAAAATTGAACATGCCTTTCAAAAACCTTTTGTTTTAAAAGAAAAAACATTATCGATTCATGCTAGCCTCGGAGTAGCTAACTTCCCTAATGATGGAGATACCGCTTCAGAATTGCTTAATAGAGCTGACCGAGAAATGTATCGCAATAAGCAAGTAAACGTATAGCAACGTTGAACTAACGATACTGCTAGTAACTTTACACACAATGAAAATGCCCAACTTTATATACCGCCTATTGTAGGAACTTCTTTATCAATTGCCATTGTGCCGTATAATCGCGACCAAACTACACCACACCAATCTATCAGTGAGCTGCAAATGTCCAAACTATTTTTCAAAGGTCGAATCGATGCTAGACAAAACCACGTTATGTCAGGCTACAACGTAAAGCGTGATATAAAAACAGGCACTGAGGAAGCTCCAATTAATATTGTCGTCTCAACCGAGGCTCGTAAAGCTGAGATAGAGACTTTACTTTCTGAGCACTCGATTGTGGCTCATATTGTCATAGACTCAAAGCAGCCAGAGAACACTATTGAACTTGATACGCTACTAAACAAACCTAAAACTATTACCTATGACAAAACACCAAACCGTAATGAATCGTGTATTTGCGGAAGCGGAAAAAAGTACAAAAAGTGCTGCGCTTAAAATATAGACAGTTAGATTAAAAACCGTCTTCTGACGGTTTTCTTATAGGGCTGACAACGCTACTACCAACTTTCCGCATAACACCGTAATCACCAAAATCAACGCATAATAAAAATGCCACGCGTAGGAAGTCCCTCTTGAAGCGTTAGCCGATTTTCAGATCTAGCTTGAAATTACGAATAATTTTTTCATCCAAGCAGCTGCGTAAAAACTTATTCATTGCTGTCATGTCATTAGAAGAATAGAAGTCCAGCATGAGCGTATTAAACTCTTGCTGACGCTTGGCTTGCACATTAATGATAGGGAAACCATTAGCTAACAAAATACCGTTCATCATGAACCGTCCTGTACGTTTGTTAACATCCCAAAAAAATTGAGCGCGTGCCATTTGTAAAAATGCAGTAGTTGCTTGATCGTAAACATCAGATTCGCTATTCACCTGACTCTCAACTTCAAGCCATTTTTCGTCCAACTCATCTGGAGCCGGAGGCTCACACTCTGTACCCGTAATAGAAACGTAACCAGAGCGAAATTTACCCCACTCTAACGCTTCTTCTTTGCCAGCGATATTGTGGATTTTTAAGGCGGTTTCTTTATTAAATTGGAACTCACCTTGATCAACTAAGCCAAAAATAAACTCCCATGCTCGAGCTTGGTTCATTGCCATATTTTGATCACTAATTCGATGACCACCTACGGTGATCCCATCTAAAATAGTTTGCACCTCAGGCAAAGTCATTGCAACACCCTCGAGGTTAACAGCGTCATAAACCAAAGCTGGTACATCTCTTTTGGCAAGTTGTTTAGCCAGCGGTATATTTGGTTTCATATTCCACATGTTATCTGTCAATGCTGTCATAGTGATCTTCTTCAATGTAAGTAAAACTTGGCTAAGTATACACTTACTGATGAGTAAGTTGATAGAAGTCGCCTAACGCCCGCTTAAGGGGCTGACAACGCTACTACCAAGTTTCCGCATAACACCGTAACCACAAAAACCAACGCATAATAAAAATGCCACGCGTTGGAAGTCCCTCTTGAAGCGTTTGTATGGATAATAACTAACGAATCAGGGTAAAGTGAGACCCAGACTTTAGCTGCAACTAAAGTTCTCTATCTGATAGTTCGATTGAAGTGTGGCTCCTCTATCGAGAGACCGATAACAAGAGCGAACGTCAGATAGAACTCCAAGCACCACACTCGAATAGTCTTCTGGGTCTCGAACCCGCATTTAGCAAGCAAGAGTTAGCTTATTATGAATACAAATACACTGCAAAACATTAATGTCGGCGTTGATACCGGCAAGTCACAATTAGATATCTATATCCGTCCTCTCGATATCTATTTTAATGTCTCCAATGATGAAAAAGGCATTAAACAAGCCATCAAAACCATTAAAAAGTACCACCCTGAACGTATTGTCATCGAAGCCACCGGACGCTTAGAAATGCCATTCATCTTAGCCTGCGATAACGCTAAGTTACCCTATGTCATTGCTAATCCATTACATATCAAAAAGTTCTCCGGCGCCCTTGGACATCGAGCTAAAAATGACCGCTTAGATGCCGCTCTTATTGCCCATTACGCGGAAGCGATTAAACCGAAACTCACACAATTGAAAAGTGAAAACATTCGTTTAATGAGTGACTTAGTGACAAGACGCAACCAGTTATTGACCATGCAAACCATGGAAAAGAACCGCTCTCAAATCATGCCTAAGACTGTTGCGTCATCGATTAAATCCCTACTTACCATGCTCAAAAAACAGATAGAAAATATTGAAACTAGAATCGAAAAACTCATCGAGACATGCCCTGATTACCAAGCAAAAAATGAGCTATTACAGAGCGTACCTGGCATCGGAAAAATTGCGGCAGCCTCCATCATCAGTAACGTACCTGAGCTGGGCTACATCACCAACAAACAAGCGGCTTCATTAATCGGTGTCGCTCCCATTACTCGAGAAAGCG
Source organism: Vibrio sp. V33_P6A3T137 (assembly GCF_009904835.1). Classification (NCBI taxonomy): domain Bacteria; kingdom Pseudomonadati; phylum Pseudomonadota; class Gammaproteobacteria; order Vibrionales; family Vibrionaceae; genus Vibrio; species Vibrio sp. V33_P6A3T137. Next base: position 25,292 of record NZ_WXWK01000038.1, read on the forward strand.
GTAGTTATAAAGGCAAGAGAATGATCAAAGGCGGACGCATGCAAGTCAGGACGGTTTTGTACATGGCCATGATGTCTGCAATGCAATGTAATCCTGTTTTTAAACAGCACTATCAAAAGTTATTAGCGGCAGGCAAACCTAAAAAAGTAGCGATCATTGCTTGCGTCAGAAAGATGGTAGTTATCCTAAATTCTATGCTCAGAGACGGCTGCATGTGGGATGTAAACAGCGCCAAAATTAACTCTTGACGCCATAGTCTCTTGTTATGC
>NZ_WXWK01000094.1:0-25275 GCF_009904835.1 Vibrio sp. V33_P6A3T137
AGACCTTTTTTGATCTAGGTACAATATTTTTAAGTTCGGCAGCCTCCAAAGCAGCGGATCCCGCTAATCGCCAAAAGATGCGTGTGTTGGGTGTTAATAGCAAATCGTAAGCCTTAACAGCAATGTTAAGGCTTTTTTATTTTCGGTTATTTACTTATTAGAACACAACATTGGCATATAAAACGGGAAAATAAGGCATAAAATAGCCCTATAACGATCAACTTATAGGGCTATTTTCATCTCAGTCTTTAGTGTTGTCTGGCTCGGCCTGCTTCGCTTTTTCAATCATTGGAGTAATGGTAGAACCTTGCACTAAGATGGAAAATACAACCACAGCATAAGTCATCACCATTACCAATTCTTTCACATCAATTAATTTATCTGGAATGACCATTACCCCAGCTGGGATAGATAGCGCCATGGCTAACGCCAATCCACCTCGTAATCCTCCCCAAGTTAGAATTCTCACTGACCATGGGTTGTAATGACGAAAGCGTTTAAAGCCCAAATAAGATATCCACACACTCAGATAGCGTCCACATAGTACGAGTGGAATGGCAAAGGCCATTAGAATCCAATCTTCTTGATGAAATTCAAACAGCAACATTGACATACCGATCAATAAAAATAATACGCCATTTAAAAATTCATCTACGAGCTCCCAGAAATGATCTAAGTGCTCTTCACTCTCTTTAGAAAAACCGATAAAACGTGTCCAGTTACCGATCATAATGCCAGACACTACCATCGCTAAGGGACCGGAAACATGGATAACATCAGCAAAAACATACCCTGCGGTTGGGATACCGATAGTGAGTAAGAGCTCCATAGAATGGTCATCAGTAGCACTGATCAAGTAATGAAAGAGTAGGCCAAGTAAAAAGCCGTAAGCAATTCCACCTAATGCTTCTTGAGCAAACAGTACAGTAACGCTGCCAATCGTTGGTGTTTCATGACCAAAAGCGATCGTGAATAGCGTGACAAAAATAACCAATCCGAAGCCGTCATTAAATAACGATTCTCCTTCAATTTGGGTCGAAATACGCTTGGGTGCATTGAGTTTTTTTACAATCGCAAGTACGGCAATCGGGTCCGTGGGGGAGATAAGGGAGCCAAACAGTAAACAATAAATCAGGTCAAGTTGAATACCAATAAACTGACAAAAGGCATACAACACAAGGCCGATGAAGAAGGTGGAGAAGAGTGTTGCTCCTAGAGCAAGTACGGTAATCTCCCACTTTTGTTCTTTTAGATTGGGTAGTTTGATCCCCAAGCCGCCTGCAAATAGCAGAAACCCTAATATGCCTTTTAACAAAAAGCTTTCAAAATTAATTCTCGTCACAGTATCAGTGGCAATTTGTGCGAGATAAAACCAATCATTTTGTCCGGCAATGATGATCAATATCGAAAGCATCATTGAACCAGCGGTAATAGCAATGGTGGTTTGCATCTTGATTATTTTACTGTTGATAAAAGCAATCAGCATCGCCGCGGCAGATAAAAAGCATAGGGTGTAGTAGACCGACATTCTCTTTCTCATTATGTAACAAGGTGTAATTAAAATTTTCGTTGTATCGATAACAAATAGCAAACATTTTATAACAATTAGGTTTTGTTAATCGCAGGATTTTCGATGTCATTAATCTGGTTTTTAGACGTCTAGATTTCTAACTAAACTGTGATAGGATGAGGAATAAATACAAGGGAGTGAGGTTTTACAGTGGGAAGTCAGGTATCCAAGCAAATTGAGCAACAACTCAAACACAGAATTTTACTGATTGATGGTGGTATGGGCACCATGATTCAGAGTTATCAGTTACAAGAGCAAGACTACCGAGGTAACAGGTTTGCTGATTGGCATTGTGACCTTAAAGGTAATAATGATCTCTTGGTTCTATCTCAACCATCATTGATCAAAGAGATCCATCATGCTTATTTAGCCGCTGGCGCTGATATTTTAGAAACGAATACTTTCAACTCGACCACCATTGCGATGGCCGATTACGATATGCAGTCATTAAGCGCAGAAATTAATTATGCTGCTGCGCAATTAGCACGCCAAGTCGCCGATGAATGGACTGAAAAAACGCCCGATAAACCACGCTATGTTGCGGGTGTACTCGGTCCGACCAACCGAACTTGCTCGATCTCGCCCGATGTAAATGATCCCGGTTATCGCAATGTCAGCTTTGATCAATTGGTTGACGCCTATTCAGAATCGACGCGAGCCTTGATTGAAGGCGGGTGCGATCTGATCATGATTGAAACGGTATTTGATACACTTAATGCGAAAGCCTGTGCTTTTGCGGTTGATGGTATCTTTGATGAATTAGGTTACGCATTACCTGTAATGATTTCAGGCACGATCACCGATGCGTCCGGAAGAACCCTTTCCGGTCAGACAACGGAAGCCTTCTATCATTCTCTGCGCCATGTTCGACCACTCTCTTTTGGTCTTAACTGTGCGCTTGGTCCCGATGAGCTGCGCCCATACGTCGCGGAATTATCGCGAATATCAGAAAGCTATGTCTCTGCTCATCCTAATGCTGGCTTACCGAATGCCTTTGGTGACTATGATCTCGGTCCCGAAGAGATGGCGGAGCATATTGCTGAATGGGCACAAGCCGGATTTTTGAATCTGGTGGGCGGTTGCTGTGGTACGACGCCTGAGCACATTGCTGCGATGGCTAAAGCGGTCGAAGGCGTGGCACCTCGTCGTTTACCTGAGCTTAACGTTGCTTGTCGTCTCTCTGGCTTAGAGCCACTCACAATTGCCAAGGAAACGTTGTTTGTTAATGTCGGTGAGCGGACTAATGTCACCGGTTCAGCACGTTTTAAGCGTCTTATTCGTGAAGAATTGTACGATGAAGCGTTAGACGTGGCGCGTGAGCAAGTGGCTAATGGCGCACAAATCATCGATATCAATATGGATGAAGGCATGCTCGATGCCAAAGCCTGTATGGTGCGTTTTTTACAGTTATGTGCTTCCGAACCTGAGATTTCTAAAGTACCGATCATGGTTGACTCGTCGAAGTGGGAAGTCATTGAAGCGGGGCTAAAGTGCATTCAAGGTAAAGGGATTGTTAACTCTATCTCTTTAAAAGAAGGTAAAGCGAAATTTATTGAACAAGCAAAGCTGGTTCGCCGTTATGGCGCGGCCGTGATTGTGATGGCATTTGATGAAGTGGGTCAAGCGGATACCCGTGAGCGTAAAGTAGAGATCTGCAGCAATGCGTATCGCATCTTAGTCGATGAAGTCGGTTTTCCACCGGAAGACATTATCTTTGATCCCAATATTTTTGCGATTGCCACAGGGATTGATGAACACAACAACTATGCGGTCGATTTTATTGAAGCGATTGCAGACATCAAACGCGGCTTACCTTATGCGATGATTTCCGGTGGGGTATCTAACGTTTCTTTTTCATTTCGAGGTAATAACTACGTTCGAGAGGCGATTCATGCCGTATTCCTCTATCACTGTTTTAAGCACGGTATGGACATGGGGATCGTTAACGCAGGTCAGTTGGAAATTTATGACAATGTGCCAGTCAGTTTACGTGAAGCAGTAGAAGATGTGGTCCTAAATCGCCGCCCTGATGCCACAGAGCGCTTACTTGAGATGGCAGAGCAGTACCGTGACAATGCGGTTGGTAAAGTTGATGATCCGGCCTTACTCGAGTGGCGTAGTTGGCCAGTAGCAAAGCGTTTAGAGCATGCTTTGGTGAAAGGAATTACTGAATTTATTATTGAAGATACCGAAGACGCTCGCCAGCAGTCCTCAAGACCATTGGATGTGATTGAAGGTCCGTTGATGGATGGCATGAACGTTGTTGGTGACTTATTTGGTGAAGGTAAAATGTTTTTACCGCAAGTGGTTAAATCGGCGCGAGTGATGAAACAGGCGGTGGCTTACCTTGAGCCGTATATTAATGCGCTCAAACAGGCCAGTTCTGCTAATGGAAAAATTTTACTCGCGACGGTGAAGGGCGATGTACACGACATCGGTAAAAATATTGTTGGTGTGGTACTGCAGTGTAATAACTACGAAATTATAGATCTTGGCGTAATGGTACCGTGTGAGCAAATCCTGAAAGTCGCCAAAGAGCAGCAAGTGGATATTATTGGTTTGTCTGGTTTGATTACGCCTTCACTAGATGAAATGGTCCATGTTGCTAAAGAGATGGAGCGACAAGGTTTTAGTTTACCGTTATTGATTGGTGGCGCGACAACCTCTAAGGCGCATACCGCAGTCAAAATTGAACAAAATTATCGTCATCCTGTCGTCTATGTGAATAACGCGTCACGCGCGGTTGGAGTGTGCAGCGCTTTGTTGTCGGATGAATTACGGCCCGCATTTGTTGAAAAGTTGGATCTCGACTATCAACGTACCAGAGAGCAGCATGCGCGCAAAACCCCGAAAACTCGCCCGATCAGTTTAGATAAAGCGCGTGCTAATAAAGTCGCTATTGATTGGCAAACCTATACACCGCCAACGCCAGCTAAACCTGGTATCCATGTCTTTGATAATTGCTCAATTGCCGTATTACGCCAGTATATCGATTGGACTCCTTTCTTTATGACGTGGTCTTTGATGGGGAAATACCCAGCCATTTTGCAGCACGAAGAAGTCGGTGAAGAAGCACAGCGTTTATTTCACGATGCTAATACACTCTTAGATAGAGTGGAGCGAGAAGGATTACTGCAAGCGAAAGGTATTTGTGGTTTGTTTCCTGCTGCCAGTGTGGGTGATGATATTGAGGTCTATGCCGATGAAACACGCACTGAGGTTGTGCATGTTTTACACCATTTACGCCAACAGACTGAAAAACCGAAAGGGGCGAACTATTGTCTTGCCGATTACATTGCTCCGAAATCGTCAGCTAAGCGAGATTGGATTGGCGCTTTTGCCGTGACGGGGGGGATTGGAGAAAGGGAGCTTGCCGATGCTTATAAAGCACAAGGGGATGATTATAATGCGATCATGATTCAAGCGGTGGCGGATCGTCTCGCGGAAGCCTTTGCTGAGTACTTACATGAGCGAGTGCGTAAAGAAATCTGGGGCTATGCGGTAGGGGAAAATCTGGCTTGTGATGATTTGATCCGCGAAAAGTATCAGGGTATTCGCCCGGCACCCGGTTATCCGGCTTGTCCTGAGCACACTGAAAAAGGCACGCTATGGCAATTGCTATCGGTTGAAGAAAATATAGGCATGTCGTTAACCAGTAGTTACGCGATGTGGCCGGGGTCATCGGTCTCGGGATGGTATTTTTCTCATCCAGATTCACGTTATTTTGCCATAGCTCAGATCCAAGAAGATCAAGTTCAAAGTTATGCTGAGCGTAAAGGTTGGGATAAATTAACCGCCGAAAAGTGGCTTGGCCCCAATATTAATGGTTAACACTCCAAATAGGCAGGTCGCATTATGACGACCTGTCTATTTGAGTTTAGTGTTATTCAAATAACTCTTGATGCAGCTTTTGAATGACCGATTTAGAGACGTGGCTATTGACTAAAAAGCAGAGATTATGGGCGCTGGCACCATAACAAATCATACGTAGATTAAATTCATCCAACACACCGAAGACCTGTTTGGCGTAGCCGGGTCTATCTTTCATCTTATTACCAATCAGCGCAACTAAGCAGAGATCGTGTTCGACTTCTACCGTACATAAAGCCTCTAACTCTTGGCGAACGTGTTGTGGTAATTCAGGATTGCCGCCTGACGTATCGGTTTTATCTAAGGTTAGCGATACACTAATTTCTGAAGTCGTGATCAGATCAACGGAAATCTTATGTTTTGCCAAAATCTCAAACACTTTGGCTAAAAAACCATAAGCATGAAACATGTTAGCACTGCGTAGCGTTACCATGGTTTGATTACAGCGCAGTGCAAGGGCTCGAAACAGCGGGGTACTGTCGACCTGTTGGCGGATCCAAGTGCCTCCCTCTTGTGGTGCTTTGGACGAGCCCACAAAAACAGGAATACCATGACGAATCGCAGGTACTAGTGTTGAAGGGTGAAGAATTTTAGCACCAAAATTGGCCATTTCTGATGCTTCACTAAAACTGATTTCGGAAATTGGAGCGGCTTTGGTAACAATCCGTGGATCGGTGGTGTAAATACCCGGTACATCGGTCCAAATTTCTAGGCCACAGGCTTGCATTGCTTCGGCAAATAATGCCGCTGAATAATCACTGCCTCCTCGACCAAGGGTCGTGGTATTGCCTTCTTGATCGGCACCAATAAAACCTTGAGTAATCACGACGTGTTGTTGGCACAGTGGGTGTAATTTTTCAGTCACTAAAGATTGTACAGCGGCCAGCTGTGGCTCTGCTCGGCCATAGTGATCATCAGTACGCATCACTTGACGAGCATCAAAGCGTACGGCATCGACGCCACGCTCACGAAGGATTTGGGTGAGTAAATAAGTGGACATTAACTCCCCACAAGCAACAAGATGGTCGGTTAACTTTTTACTGACTTCAAACGCGGCGGCCTCTGCGGCTCGGCGTACCGTGTCTAAAATGGTTTCTATCTCAGCGCTGACCGTTTGCGGTGCGGTTAAAGACTCGATAATCGTGTAGTGAATATCCGCTAATTGCTGAATAATCATCGCTCGCTGTTGGCTATCTTGTACTCCGTTTGCCAATTCAACCAGTAGATTGGTTACTCCTGAACAGGCACTGATCACCACTAACTTCGTCGTCGGATTATTTTCGATGATCGCGGCACAGCCGCTCATCGCTTGAAAATTAGCAACACTTGTTCCGCCAAATTTAGCGACATTGAATGCGTTCACAGCATGTCTCCCAAGACTTCCTATAAATAAAAAATAGTTGGTAATCCAACGTCCAATGTTTTGAAGAGTGTGAACTGAGAGCAAATAAAGAGGGATAACGGTTAAGCAATGTCCTCAGAAGCTCTTCATCAGTTTCGTCTGATGACAGTCACAGGGATTCAGCCCATGCAACCGGTAAATCAAAGCCTCACCTTTGTTTTACCTCGGCACTGCTCCCCATGAATCGTTTGTATTGGAGTTGAGGCTCCACAAATGATCTGCCTGGGCAGTGCTCCTCTTCTGCTATACCGTCAAGATTTAACGTGGTGTTGTTAGGTTAAGTCTCTTCGGTATAGATAGCGCATTCATTGAACGGTTTTGTTTGATTAATGTCAATTGCAAATGTTGCTACTCATGCAAATAAAAATGATCAGAATGTGAAAGTGGTTGGACCCCTAGACTTCGGTCGGATTGTGGTGGGAGGTGATTTGCATTAACCTCAACCATTCACGTCATCGAAAAAGCAAGGAGCAATTATGGCTATTAGCAGTTTTATTCCACCTCGTCGGATCTTGATGGGACCTGGACCTTCAGATATTTCACCGCAAGTATTACAGGCCTTAAGCCGACCGACCGTTGGTCATCTGGATCCATTATTTATTCGCATGATGGATGAACTGAAGCAGTTACTACAATATGCCTTTCAAACCCAAAACGAATTCACGATTGCGGTTTCAGCGCCAGGGAGTGCGGGTATGGAGGCCTGTTTTGTTAATTTGGTCGAACCTGGTGACAAAGTGATTGTCTGTCGTAATGGGGTGTTTGGCGAGCGAATGCGAGAAAATGCCGTTCGCTGTGGCGGACAAGTGGTTGTGATTGATGATGAATGGGGAAAGCCAGTTTCAATCGAAAAAGTGGCCACTACGTTAGCTGAACACAGCGATGCGAAAATGTTGGCTTTTGTACATGCCGAGACCTCAACGGGTGCTTGCAGTGATGCGCAAGCCCTCAGTCAATTAGCAAAACAGTATGGCATGTTGACAATCGTGGATGCCGTGACATCGCTTGGTGGTGTACCGCTATTGGTCGATGAGTGGCAACTGGATGCGGTGTATTCTGGAAGTCAGAAATGCCTATCTTGTGTGCCCGGTTTATCGCCATTAACTTTTTCTCCCGCTGCGATTGATAAAATACACGCGCGTACCACACCGATTCAAAGTTGGTTCCTCGACCAAAGCTTAGTCCTCGGGTATTGGAGTGGGGCAAGCAAACGCAGTTACCATCATACGGCGCCTGTGAATAGCTTGTACGCTTTACACGAAGCGTTACTGCTACTGCAACAAGAGGGACTAGACAACGCGTGGGATCGCCATCGCCGAATGCACAATATATTGAAACAAGGTTTAGAGGCGCTGGGATTAACCTTTGTAGTTGATGAAGCCAGTCGTCTACCGCAACTGAATACGGTGTATATTCCTCAAGGCGTAGATGATGCAGCCCTGCGTGACTATTTGCTTAATCATTACAACTTAGAGATAGGTGCTGGATTAGGAGCATTAGCAGGTAAAGCATGGCGAATTGGGTTGATGGGATACGCGGCGCGCCCAGAAAACATCGCCTTATGTCTGAAAGCGTTGCAAGACGGACTTGCCTTACAGCGATAACGCCGTATCGATGACGTGTTAAACGGCGGTATTCCCCTAATTCATTGATGAATGTTTATTGTCTGGTTAGGGGATTCTTAGCCTCTTTTGACGACACGTGTTGTTGGAAAGGCGTATCGTTGCTGGTTAAGCATCATCACTCACTAGACGCCGGAACGATGGTGCTGTCCGATGACGGAAAAGAAGAACTCGGCGGCGTGAAATCGAGCGTCGGGAAGAGGAACTCCGCTTCTGAACGGATTTGCGCCGCTCGGCTCTCATCGCCTAAGCCTTGATAAGCCAAGATGAGGTTACGATAAAAAGCGGGTCTTGGTTTATGCTGAATAACCGATAATGACCAATCGATATAAGGCTGGATGTAGTCAGTTCGTTGCTGATGCAAGCCTAGATTGAGGTAGGTGCTGTAAATATTCCAGTCGAAACGATCTCGCCATACCAATGGATTGGTGACCTTATGTAAAATATCAGGATTGGGTGGATTCGATTTTTCGAATTGAGTAAGCACATAATTACTGTGCAGTGACGTTAACATATATAGGCTAGTGATAATCGGTAGCACTAAGCTCAGGATGCGTAGTAATGAACCACTGAGATGGCTAAAAGAGAAGGTGCGATATCGGGTAACTCGCTGATCAATCCAATACAGCAGAACGATAAAGCTAATCCAGTGAATGGCTGAATGATAAAACGGGTACTCCAATTGACTATGCACAACAATCGGCACGAGAAGTGCAAGCATAGCGAGGCGAGTCCCTTTTTTCGCTGTCCGGATTTTCAGTAATACAAACCCAGCAGCAATCGCAATTCCCAGTAGGGGTAATAGTCCGCCTTCGACGCCCCAAAAAAGCAGTTCATTATGTGGATGATCCATAGCAGGTAATCCTGCAGGATAATTAGGGTTCAGTTGATGTTGGCGGGCAGTGTACAGCAAATATTCGGTTTCAAAATTCCCATAGCCATAACCGGTAAACGGCTTTTCAATCAACATGTCTACGGTTTGTGGAAAGGTATAGCGTCTTGGGCTATCAAGGTCCGCTTTACTGGTCACCATATCGCTGGTGCTCTGGCTGTACATGGCCACAAACCCCAGTAACACACCGCTAAGACTGGCGCTGATCCAGTAAACCAATCGGCGACGCGGAGCAAAACGATAAAGATAAGGTAAAATCATCATCGTTCCTAACACGGCAGATAACCAGCCAGTACGTGACGCTAACACGACTAACAAAGGCAGAGTTAGCAGCGGTGTAAGATAGAGCAGACCAATTTCAAACAGTTTGGTGTCATATTTTTTAGGTTGGCGAGCCAATAAATAGCCTGATACGATCAATCCCGTTGCCATAAAACTCGCCATCACATTCGGTTGTTGGAAAATACCGTAGGGACGATTAGCTAACGTATTATAACCAAACCAGTTATTGGGGCTTAACAGTAAGTATTGATACAGCCCAAATGATGCCTGAATAAGAACCGCCAGCAAGATATACCATAGTAAGCGCTGTTTATGCTTATTGCTCAAATAGAACTGTTGTAAGCAGATGAACAGCGCTAAGCCAGCCCATAACCCCGTTAACCGTCCGATAGCACCAGTGAGATAAGCGTTTCCATACAAGAGTGGTGTGCTTAAAATGCAGCAACTGACAAAAAACACGACCGTTAATTTTGAATAACGCAGGCTTTGGTTGAGGGCAATTTGATACCAACCGATGGCGATGGTGATACTGACGGCTATCCATGTCGTGGGGTTAAACGATAAGGCTAATCCTGCACCACCTGGATTAGGCATAAAAAAATGCATCGCAAGCAAATAAACAGCGCCAAGGGCAATCAGGAAAGCCTTATTTAAAGGGGCTTTTGGAACAGTCGGTTGCAGTTGAGTGCCGCTGAGTAGCAAAGTCGCCATAAATCTCACAATCTATTGTTGAACATCAATCCATTATTTTTTGAAACGCAACCAGTCATAAGTGACTGGTTGCGTTACTTTAGCGTTTTTTCGCGCGGCAATATAGCCTTATTGAATGAGCAGTGGTTTTAAAAAGCGTGCAGTATGTGAGCCTGCGACTTGTGCGACCTCTTCTGGGGTACCTTCGGCAATAATTAGCCCACCCCCTTGCCCACCTTCTGGGCCCAAATCGACGATCCAGTCAGCCGTTTTAATCACATCAAGGTTGTGTTCGATAACGACGACGGTATTGCCGCGATCACGCAAGCGATGCAGCACGATCAGCAATTGCTGAATATCATGGAAATGGAGTCCAGTAGTCGGTTCATCAAGAATATAGAGTGTTTTACCGGTATCACGTTTGGATAACTCACGCGCAAGCTTAACGCGTTGTGCTTCACCTCCGGATAGGGTTGTGGCTGATTGGCCCAAGCGAATATAGGATAAACCGACATCGATCAGCGTTTGCAGCTTACGTGCAATCACAGGGACAGGCTCAAAAAACGCATGGGCTTCTTCGATGGTCATTTGCAATACTTCATCAATGCTTTTGCCCTTGTAATGGACTTCTAAGGTTTCACGGTTATAGCGTTTGCCCTTACATGCATCACAAGGCACATAAACATCGGGTAGGAAATGCATCTCAACTTTGATAACCCCATCTCCCTGACACGCCTCACAGCGCCCGCCACGGACGTTAAAACTGAATCGGCCGGGCTTATAACCTCGAGAACGAGATTCTTGAGTGCCAGCAAACAGCTCACGGATAGGCGTAAAAATACCAGTATAGGTCGCGGGGTTAGAACGTGGTGTTCTACCGATTGGGCTTTGATCAATATCGATAACCTTATCAAAATGTTCAAGACCTTTAATCGCCTTATAAGGCGCTGGTGTTGCTGTCGTCGCGCCATTTAAAGCAGTATGGGCAATGCTGAAGAAAGTATCGTTGATTAACGTTGATTTACCAGAGCCAGAAACACCAGTGACGCAGGTAAAGAGCCCGACAGGCAAAGAAAGATCGACACTTTTTAGGTTATTGCCAGACGCACCAAGCAGCTCGACCGTTTTATTCGGATCACGAGGCACTCGCTGAGTCGGAATGGCAATCTTCTTGGCTCCACTGAGATATTGGCCGGTCAATGAATGTGGATTAGCGATGATCTGCTCTACATGGCCTTCAGCAACGATGGTCCCACCATGTACACCAGCACCGGGGCCGATATCAATCACATGATCCGCCATGCGAATGGCATCTTCATCATGCTCGACAACCAGCACGGTATTACCTAAATCACGTAAATGAGTCAGGGTTTTCAGTAATCGTTCATTGTCTCGTTGATGTAAACCAATCGATGGTTCATCCAGTACATACATCACGCCAACCAGTCCAGCACCAATTTGACTGGCTAAGCGAATACGCTGTGCTTCACCGCCAGAGAGCGTTTCGGCACTGCGTGATAAATTTAGATAATTGAGTCCGACGTTGACTAAAAACTGCAAACGGTCATTAATCTCTTTCATGACCTTGTCAGCAATTTGTGCTCGCTGACCTTCGAGCTGCATAGTGGCAAAAAAGTCTAAGGCGTCGGCGATACTTAACTCAACGATCTCTGGCAGAGTGGTGTTATTGATAAACACATGGCGAGATTCCAAACGTAAGCGAGTGCCGTTACAGCTGCTGCAAGGTTTGGTTGAGATGTATTTCACCAGTTCTTCACGCACGGAGTTCGATTCGGTATCACGATAGCGGCGTTCTAAATTATGCAAAATACCTTCAAAAGGATGGCGTTTAACGCGAATGTCGCCGCGATCATTGATGTATTTAAACTCGATTTCACTTCGTCCTGAGCCATGTAATACAACTTCTTGAATGCGTTTGGGTAGTTGATTAAATGGGCGATGGAGATCAAAATCGTAGTGTTCTGCTAACGCATTCAGCATTTGAAAATAATAATAGTTTTTCTGGTCCCAACCACGGATGGCACCTTGCGCTAAACTTAAATTAGCATCTTGGATCACTCGGCTTGGGTCAAAATACTGCTGCACCCCTAAACCATCACACGTTGGGCAAGCGCCTGCTGGATTATTAAATGAGAACATTCGTGGTTCTAACTCACGCATGCTATATCCACAGTGCGGACAAGCGAAGTTAGCGGAAAATATTTGTTCTTCACCCGGTTGATCCATCGGCGCGATGACGACAATCCCTCCCGAAAGCTCTAAGGCAGTTTCGAACGATTCGGCTAAGCGTTGTTGAAGATCGCTGCGTACCTTAAACCGATCCACCACCACTTCAATGGTGTGTTTTTTATGCAGTTCTAACGTTGGTGGATCGGAAAGATCACAGGTTTCGCCGTCAATTCGGGCACGAATAAAACCTTGCGCAGCGAGATTTTCCAGCGTTTTAACGTGTTCACCTTTACGCTCTTTAATGATAGGCGCAAGCAGCATCAATTTACTGCCTTCCGGCATTTCGAGCACCTTATCGACCATCTGACTGATGGTTTGTGCCGTTAATGGGACTTGATGTTCAGGGCAACGCGGCTCGCCAACTCGTGCATAGAGTAGACGTAGATAATCATACACTTCGGTAATGGTACCGACAGTAGAGCGAGGGTTATGCGAGGTGGATTTTTGTTCAATCGAGATAGCAGGGGATAAGCCTTCAATATGATCAACATCGGGTTTCTCCATCAATGAGAGAAATTGTCGAGCATAAGCGGATAACGATTCGACATAACGACGTTGCCCCTCAGCATAAAGGGTATCGAACGCCAGCGAAGATTTCCCAGAGCCGGAAAGACCGGTGATCACAATCAGTTTGTCACGGGGAATCGTTAGATTAATGTTTTTCAGGTTGTGGGTACGCGCCCCACGTACTTCAATGTTGTCCATCCGATAAAGTCTACTGTAATACCAAGTAGGGTCAGTATTACATAGAGTGCGATTTGTGCAAATATTCACTGGATAAAAAAACAGTAAAAACGGAGCCGTTATCCAGAGGGCTCCGTCAATAAAGTGCTGACTAACCCTGAATGATTAGCCTTTAGTGGTTGATTGTTTCGCGAGTGCTACTTTTTGTTCATTCTGTTGGTATAAATGCTCAAAGCAGTAATTGGTTGCTTGGATATAGCCTTCGACGCTACCGCAATCAAAACGTTGACCTTTAAATTTATAAGCCAATACACAGCCAGACTGGGCTTGTTTGAGTAGCGCATCGGTGATTTGAATCTCGCCCCCCTTGCCAGGTTCGGTTTGCTCAATCAAATCAAAAATATCAGGAGTTAAAATATAGCGCCCAATGATCGCTAAATTACTCGGCGCTGTGCCCGGCTCTGGTTTTTCAACCATGTTATCGACACGGAACAGATCGTCTTTGATCATCTCACCAGCAATCACACCGTACTTATGTGTTTCTTCTGCAGGCACTTCTTGCACCGCAACAATCGAGCAGCGGAATTGCTTATACAGCGCGACCATTTGTGCTAAGACTCCTTGCTGAGCATTGACACATAAATCATCGGCGAGAACCACAGCAAAAGGTTCATCACCGACAAGCTCGCGGCCCGTTAAAATGGCATGCCCTAAGCCTTTCATTTCACGTTGACGAATGTAGGTAAAGTGAGCAGTATCAATAATTTGTCGAATATCGATCAGCAGTTCTTCTTTGTTGGTACCACGAATTTGGTGTTCCAACTCATAGTTCATATCAAAGTGATCCATGATTGCGTGTTTGCCCCGTCCGGTAACAATACACATTCCAGTCATACCGGCTTGAATCGCTTCTTCAACGCCATACTCGATCAATGGTTTATTCACCACTGGCATCATCTCTTTTGGCATTGATTTGGTCGCGGGTAAAAAACGAGTACCATAGCCGGCCGCAGGAAAAAGGCATTTATTAATCATTAGTCAGAACCCTATTGTTATTAAAGTGCAGTCGCTGTAAGCCCATAAAGGTTGTTGATCTTGCTTGATAAGCTTAATGCGCAACAATAGGCTAACTTTACCATGTTCTGATCGTGTGATTGAGCACATTCTGTGTTGGGGTATCGAAAATGTGCAACGCTACCTATTCTCGATAACATCCTAACAGCCCGATATCATTACTGAAAAAGATGGTGATTGGCCCAAGATATCGCTTGGGCGCGGTTTTTTACCGCGAGCTTTTTATAAATTTGGTACAAATGAGATTTTACGGTTAGTTCGCTGATAAATAAGTTCTTCGCAATATCATCGTTGGAAGCTTGCGCTTGCAAACAGCGTAAAATCTGTATTTCTCGAACCGTAAGATCGAGAGTGGCTTTGGTATGTTGCTCATGAAAGGCGTAACGAAAATGATGCAGTAATTGGTTCGAAACATGACGAGGCAACCAATTTTGGCCATTAATGATCTGTGCTAAGCCATGGGAAAGTTGCTCCGCGCTATCGGTTTGGTAAAAGAGCCCCTTTAAATTCCCAAAGCTAATTAATAGATCGGTCGGTAATCGTTTATCGACATTGAACAAAATGGTTTCCAGATAGTGAGTAGTCAGCTTTAAAGGGCCAAGTCGATGACGGATAGTACGATGATCTTGATAATCGAGCAGCAGTATCTTGTGTTTACTGTGTCGGTATTGTTGTACTAACGGTTCAGGCTCCACTTTTTCGATAGGGATCGCGAGTAGATGAAATGCTTTTTGTAACCGACTCGGAGTCGATTGATTTACGTCTGTGGTCAGATAGTAGATGGTACGCGCGTAACTCGATTTGGGCATAGGGTTCATCCTGATTGATGTACAAACACGGTTTGTTCAGCATGCCGAAAGATGAGGTACGATACGAACGGTTAATCAACGCTTTGCGTAACATATCCACGAGCTAAGTAAATGATACTATTATCAAAACTTGAAATAACGACAAGGATCGAAAAAATGATCTGTGAGTCTGGATTTTCTCTTTTGCTGATAACAGATTAAGAGCGGAGATTGGTAGTAGTCACAAAGCGTGTTATTCTTTAGCACAATATTAAAAAACCAAATTTGATGACGGAGCAGAACATGGCAACCCGTGGCGTAAATAAAGTAATTTTGGTCGGTAACTTAGGGGCTGACCCTGAAGTTCGCTATATGGCAAGTGGTGCTGCGGTAGCAAATATCACTCTGGCAACCTCAGAAAGCTGGCGTGATAAAACCACCGGCGAGCAACGTGAAAGAACGGAATGGCACCGCGTAGCCTTATATGGCAAACTCGCTGAAGTTGCGGGCGAATATTTACGTAAGGGATCGCAGGTTTATATCGAAGGTCAATTACAAACGCGTAAATGGCAAGATCAGAGCGGCCAAGATCGTTATACCACGGAAGTTGTGGTGCAAGGTTATAATGGCATTATGCAAATGTTGGGTGGTCGTCAGCAAGGTGCAGCGCCTGGACAGGGGGCTCCTCAAGGTCAACAAAGTAACTGGGGACAGCCACAACAACCTTCAGCGCAGCAATCACCGAAGCAGTCAGCACCTCAGCAAGCTCAGCCACAATATAATGAGCCGCCGATGGATTTTGATGACGATATCCCGTTCTAGGCTGGAATTTTTAATTTTTGTCAAGACGATTATGAATGGAATCTCTGAAAGCCCCGCAATGCGGGGCTTTTTTTATGGTTTTTTCTAAAGTTAAGGTTGTTATATGCATACAAGTGTACTACTTTAGTTTTGTGTGGGTTTGGAATGTAAAGACGGGGGAAGTGATTATGGGCTACAAGGCTAAAGTTTGGCGCATCGAGGACAATGGAGAACGGGCGGTTGTTGTCGTTGATGGGCAAGGAATACCTCATGATCAAATTTCTCGCTATTTACTAGGCAAACGAAAGGACCGTGCAACCAAAACAGTTTTGAATCTCGGTAAAAATATCTGTCAGCTCTATCGCTGGTCGGATTATATAGGCGTAGATATTGAAGAGCGTATTAAGACGGGCCTGATTTTTGGAATTACTGAAATTGACTCTTTAGTCTCTTATTTGTCCAAGAACCAGCGTCAGCTTAAAAAGCAAAAAGAGGATAAGGAAAGTGATGACAGTGTCTTGGCATTTGCAGGCTATGTCTCCGCAGGTGTATTGACGCAGAAAATTGACGCAGTAAGAGAGTATTTCACATGGCTAGGTCAACTTGCGGTTGAAAATAGATTGATTACTGATCCCTATTACACCGCTATTGCTCCAGCAATTAAAGATCTCAACGATGCATTAGATGCTAGAAAAGTATCGGGAATCACGAAAAAACGTATCTGATTGACAGACAAAGAGCAGCAGTTTTTGCTGTTGATTACCCATCCTACACATCCAGAAAACCCATTTGAATCTCGTACCAGAGTTCGTAATCATTTGATATTCAAAATGCTACTACTATGTGGGGTCAGGTTAGGGGAGTTAATGGCATTGAGGATCAATAACTGCCACCTTTTGGGGGACACACCGTATATCCGTTTTGGTCAAAATCTGACAAAAGAGTCAGATCCTCGTTCTGTACCGCCAGAGGCAAAAACCTTACCTCGCAATATTTATTTGACCACGGAACTAGCGGCTGATTTAGACAGCTACATAATGAATGAGCGTAAGGCGCGTGGAAAAATCGCCCGAAAAGCGCCTCCTTATGTGTTCCTTAATACTCTCAATGCTCCTACACCTATGACAGACGGAGCCTTCTACCATATGTGCAAGCTTCTATGTGAGAAGTTTCCGAAACAACTCAATAATCTTCATCCTCATCGTTTAAGGCACACATTTAACGACAATTTGGCAATAGCGTTTGGCGATTCATTGGAGAGTGAGGAGTTTTTAAAATTACAACGTTGGGCAAATGGCTGGGGGGATAACAGCAAGCAAGGTATAGATTATACCTATAATTCGACTCAAATACGTGGGCAGCGTTGTTTAAGAATGCTCCAAGAAAATATTTTGCAAGGAAATTACCATGCGTTGGATAGCGCATATCCTGAACCGAAGTACGATGAAGATTTTGATATGTAACACTCTGAGGTGATGATGAATAATCAAAATATTACAACATTCCACGACAGTGATAGTCAGGAAGCATACTCACCTTTATTTACCGACTCTCAGATAAAAGGTCGCTTGCGAGTTATCGATACGTCAACAGATACATGGGATATAGGTGAGTCAGAAGCTATATTAATTAACTTCAATCTTCTAAATGTTCACAATGTGGAGCTTATTGATCAATTTAAATACACTATTGCGTGGTTTGTAAAAAGTAAAAGTCCAAGTCATGCCTTGGCTATTTTTAATGCAGTAAAATACTTTTTAAATAGCTGCGAATTTTTAGATGATTCAGGTGAGGAGCTTGCGGAGGTATTGGCTGATGAGGTTTGTTATTATTTTGCCAATAATCGTAAGTCTTCTAGTGAGGATAGGCTAGCGTTAGTCCGACTATGGTATCAGCGTGGTGTCGCATTGAAACTCCCTATGTTTCAGAAAAATGTAGGTTATGCATTAGAACAATTAAAACTGAAAGGGCGCACCAAGGGATTAGATATTTTAGTTAATATTCCTGGTAAAAGTCCTTTAACCTCTAATAAATTGGCAGACTTACGGAAATTGTTGCAGTGTTACGCTGACCGTTTTGAGGTTGGAACTGCGGCTTATTGGCGATTGATTGCTACTTGGCTGTTTATTACTTTAGGTCTTCGTCCTAAACAACTTCGCTTGCTGATGGTTTGTGATTTAGCGGTAAATATTGATAGTATTACTCAGCGTAAATCCTATTTGTTGAATGTACCCTCTGTTAAAAAGCGATTTGAGGTGCCACGTAGTCGATTTAAATCTCGACCTATCCCTACCTTCCTCGGAGAAATGCTAGAAGCTTTGATAAACTTCAATAAGCAATGGTTAGCAGATAAAAATATTCAACTCCCTGTGACAGAGCTACCACTGTTTTATTCTGAGCCTACTTTATCCCCTCATATCAAGAGAAAGGTTGGTTCCAGAAGTAAACAATTTCGTTTCACTTTCTCTACTGTTGCTTTTGGTAAAGCAACTCAAAGTACAATCGACCTACTTAATTCTTATCAATCTGCTGTAAACCTTCCCACATTTGATGAGCAGATTACGCCACGACGTTTGCGTAAAACCTTTGCTACTCATGCAGCAGCTTGTGGTACGCCTGCAATAATGCTGATGGAGTTACTTGATCATGATGATTTGCAGCATGTAATGATTTACTACAAATTGGGAGCCAACTTCGCAATTAAGATTGATAAAGTCTACCGAGAACAGTTTGGTACAATGTTTGATTATTTCCGAGGTAAGATTACTTTGGAGGAGTTCTCTGCTGCAAATAAACATAAACAAGTTTTTGGTCCTGATAATTTACGTCGTTTGGTAGGTATTGGCTTCTGTGGAAAAAGCGGACGCTGTCGAAAAATCCCCCCTTACTCCTGTTATACGTGCCTTAAATTTGAAGCATGTAATAATAAACAAGTTCATGTCGAAGTGTTAGAAGGTATGCTTGAGGATGTAGGAGAACTATTTAAATATGAGGTTGCGCCAGGCAAGTATGAAATGGAGCATATTAATGCTTGTCGTTCATTAATTGAACGCTTAGAGGTGGAGAATCGCTAGTGAATACTATGGATGAGAAAAAGGCGTTAACCCCAGCCATAAATGAAATGGAAGACTTTCTATCTTCAAGACAAATTGCGCGAAAAAAAAGCTTACAGCAAAATACTATTTCGCTGTTTACCCCTGCCGATAATTGCTATGAAAATATGGCTGGCTTTATCGAAAGTGCTAAAAATATTCACGCACCATTGTTTGATCATACTGTTAACTGGAATGCATATACATGGAACATCGCTGGTTTCGAATCGACAGTGACTACGCGAGCCGTTACACATGCTGCGAACATTCTTTTTACAGAAGACTGTGGAAAAGCGAAAAAGGTAAAAATATCCAAAGAGGATGAGACCCCCTTTAAAGAGCCATTCGCTTCTGAGGTTAAAGCCTTTATCACCCAAAAGCACCATCAAAAGAGAGTAAAACATGAGACTCATATGGTTCTTATCGGGGTATTTAGATTGTTGTATATTGGATTAGAAGATCAGGTAGCTCCCTCATTAACTCAGCTTCGCCCTGAGCATTTCGATTTAGCGATTCGTTACGCAATGACAGTAAAGAAACTAGCTCGTACGACGCTTTCTATTTGGGGAGATAAGCTAGCTATGATTGCTGGCATATTGGACAAGAATCGCTTAACTCCTGTTTTACTCGATTGGCGAAATCCAATAGAGCGACATAGCTCCCGAGGTGGGGCTGAGCAAGCCGTCCGTGGTGGTAAGGAAGCAGAGAAAGAACGTGCAAAAAAGCTACCTAAAACGGAGGTGCTAGTATATCTAGCGGCGCTCTGGGCTAACTACGAATATATTGAAGAAAAAGATAAATCATTGCTTTGTATGGCGATTATCTTGTTGTTGGTAGGTTTTCGCATGGATGAGTTTGTCGGGTTAGATATTAATTGCATTCCCACTCGTGAAGAGTATGAGCAGGCAGAGTTTGAACTCGACCCTCAAACAGGGGTGTATGTTAGGCCACTGCGAATACGTGTTTGGGCAAAGAAAAAAGCAGAGTGGGACGAGAAAATTGTGCCGCCTTCAGCGGTCGAGACTGTATATGAAGCGGTTGAACGGTTAAAAGCCTTGAGCGCTCCTCATCGATATACCGCTAAGATGATGCTTGAAGAGGGCAAATGGGACAAGTTTATTGGGTTCGATGATGATGATTTGCTCTCGGCCAAGCAAATACAAACTCTATTAGGAATATCGGGTCGTTCCACGTCAAACACAATAACCGCGATTACACGTTTAGGCGTAGAGAAAGCACCTGAGTCCTCAAATCGTAATACTCTGTTTCGAGTTGGTGATATTCATGAGGCTGCTTCAGATGCATATCGAGAACGGATCGCTGTTGTCAAAGATGGATTTGGGCATGAGACGCTAAGTGTCCCTATTTGGGATCTTTTAACACTACGCTATCACAATCAATACACCCCGAAAGAGCGTCTGAATGTATTTGCGGAGCCTCTCAGTGGAACTTATATACAAGACTTTTTTAGGGGGCGCGATTATACAACTCGAACTCAGAAATCGGGAGTAGGCGGTGAGCAAAGGCGCATCCAAAGTGTTTTTGAACGCTATAGCTTCCCTGAAATTGAGGCTATGAATCATACCGTACGAACGCACCAGTTTCGGCATTTGCTCAATACGATGATGCAAGAATCAGATATGTTTTCTCAAGAAGATATAGCTAAGAACTTTTTGCGCTCTAATTCCCAAGATAACAGCGCCTACAACCATCAGATTGAACCAGAAAAATACGCTGAGAGAAATCGGCATATCCAGGAAAACGTCCTAAAGAAACTAAGTATTGATGCTGAGCAGGCGAAGATGGCAATTCAGCGTTATCCATTATTGTCCAATGAGGAAATGCAGCAAGATTTAGACGAATCTGGTTCATACCACTTTACGGACATTGGTCGTTGTCGGCACGACTACACACAATGGCCTTGTGGTATGCATTACTCATGTTTGCGGAACTGTATCAACTATAAGCGTGAAAAGGGTAACGCGATTGAAGTTGAAAAAATCACCGTACGACTTGAGCGAGCAGAACATCAAATGACATTAGCCAAAGAAGATGCGGATGATGAGTTTACTGGTGCCAATAACTGGTATTTGAACCACAAAGAGCTGGTTGAGGGGTGCAAAGCTGCACTTGCAATTGAGAAAGATCCAAGATTTGCGGTTGGCGAGATTGTTCAGGTTTTTCCATTCGGTGTAGATAACTGCGAAGAGGTTGAAGATGAATAGATATATTACGGCTGAAGCAGAGGAAGACATTAAAGCTTATCTGGCGACATGGGAAACAGGTAAATTCGGAAAGAAACTAAGTTGGGCAATAGTTGCGAAGGCTTTTGGTTATTCTCGCCAAGCGTTGAGTGGCAACGCCAACATTAAAGGTGCTTTCGACAAGGCTAAAACAGCATTACGTGAAGCAAACACCCAAGTAGATAACTTTAAAGAGTTAGAAAAGGAAAATCAGCGCCTTAAAAATGAACTTGATAGATTAAACAAAGAGAATTATGCGTATCAGCAAAAATACTTGAGATGGCAAATTAATGCTCAACAACGAGGAATTAGTGTTGCCATGCTGAATAAGCCCATTGATCCCAGTATGAAGGAAGAGAATCGTAGACGTTCAGAAGAAGTTTAAGAGTGAAGTTGGGATATGGCTACAAGTGTCGAACTGGAAGTTCTAAAGGAAAATATTCGGAAGAGGGAGCGGTTTCGTATTCTTCTTGATGAGATGAATGATGATGTCATCGCGAAAGGTTTGCTCAATAAGACGATTGCTCCTTTCGTTCGTAGCGATAGTGAGATTCCTCTAAAACCAGAAGCTGTTCCTAATACAGAAAATCCGATGAAGCAACTGGAGGAAGCCAAACTCAAGGCGAAACTATTGCGAACAGAAGGTAAGTTGCAACAGGCTAACCTGCGTATCCGAAAACTTGAAGCTGAGTTGAAGAAGTACACGGAGTTATCTGAATTAAATCGAGCACTCGAGCAACTGACCAGGCCACGACGTTAACAGGAAATGTATGCGTAACACTGAACCTAAGCATCATCAAGAGTGGAAAGAATTCGAAGGACTGTTGCGTATCGTCCGAGTCGAGAACAAGGACGCAGGCTGGTTTCAGGCAACTTGTACACTGATTGACGATACAGGAGAAATTTTGGATCGTGATGGACTTTATTATCTTGATGCATCACACCAGCGGATGGAACATTTCGTGGAGGTAGGGCAGATATGGATGATTGAGCAGGGAATGATGTGGTCGAGGCTCCTTACAACTCAGGATGGATATGCCAGAACCTTCTATACAATTGAACCTAAAGTTGTGAGTATCTGCCGTCCAAGCGGCAAGAGTTTGATGTGGCATTTTACTAACTGCCAATGGTATCCAGGCATTGGTGAGAAAAAGGCTGAATCACTAATTAGTACTCTAAGTGACGCTTCAGGGCATCAATCTCTCTATGAGGCGTTGGATAATCGCTTGGTCGAAAGGTTAGTAAGTGCTCCGTTGATTACACAATGGGATGCAGAGGTCTTAATAAAGGGGTGGGAGCGGCAAAGTAGTAAGCAGGTTTTAAAGTGGTTAGAAGATAAACAAATCGAGCCTACTCTGGCATGTAAAGTTTTTGCTTTCCATGGCAAGAACGCAGTTGATGCCATAGAAGCCGATCCTTATTGTCTGACATCGTTCAATATGCAATGGCGTAAGGTAGATAAACTAGCACAGCTAAAGTTCGGGATTGCTCGTGATGACGAGCGTCGCCTACAAGCTGCTGTGACGGAGGTCTTATGGGGAGCATTTAACGATCACGGACACACAAAAGTAGAATTACCTTACTTTCTACATAATATGAAGTGTTATATCGGTGACGACTTAGAGAAATGGGTTACTGCGTATATTGGAATGATTGAGCAATCTAGAGGGATAGTTCGCGGTAATTATATCCATGCCTTTGAGCCTGCTGTGATGGAGATGATGGTCGCTAATCGAATTGCTGATCTAGTATGTATCGACTATCAATCACCACTATCGATTGGAGCCATCTTATCAGTAATTCGAGATTTCGAGCACAAACAAGGCTTCAAGCTTACCAAAGAGCAAAAAGAAGCGGTTTCGAGAACAGTTTCTACTCCTTTTTCCATCATCACTGGGGGAGCTGGCGTCGGGAAAACCACAGTGTTAAAAGCTCTATATGCACTTTACGATGTTGCAGGTTTTAAGCGTGTACAGCTAGCGTTGTCTGGACGTGCAGTGCAGCGTATGAGTGAAGCAACAGGTGAGCATGCAACGACCATTGCGGGACATTTATATCACTTCAACTGGGAGAAGGTTGATAAAGACGTACTGAAAAAAATGGTTGTTGTGATTGATGAGGCATCAATGGTTGATCTTCATACTATGTATCGTTTGGTGGATACTGTGCCATCGGAAGTGCATCTAGTATTGATTGGTGATCCATTCCAACTTCCACCTATAGGTGGTGGTTTGGTCTTGCACGAACTGGTTGATCGTCCTTATTTGCCAGTATCTCATTTGACAGAGGTAAAACGAACAGCAGTTGATAGCTCAATTCCATTGGTTTCAGGAGACGTGCGAAAGGGGCGGGTGCCGAGTTATCTGGGAAACAATGTTGAGTTTCACAAGGTGGACTCGGATCATATTGTAGATAGGGCTATTAACGAATATATGAGAGACATCGAGTCATCCCAAATTCTCTGTTCCACCAATACAATGGTGGGCAGAGTGAATATCAAAGCGCAGAAGCAGTTGAATCCCAATGGAGTGGTCTTGCCTTATATCGTTGAAGGTCAGAGGTATGACTCAGAAGTTCGTCTCAATGACCCTGTAATTTGTGTAGCCAATCTCTATCATCAGGAATACGACTTACGCAATGGTTCTATGGGGCGTATTGTCGAGGTGTACGACGAGCCGAGAACCTTTGAGGTTAAACACTCAAATCGTTCTAAACAGTCGAGGCTGATAGCATCTTATGGACGTGCTCGGTGGGATAATGATTCAGGTGCAGGTTTTGAGACCGAATTGCCGCTGGAAGTCATTGAGAAGCTGCGCCTCTCTTATGCCATTACTGTACATAAAGCGCAGGGTTCACAGTTCAAACGGGTTATTTTTGCTGCTATTGATGGTCGTAACCTTGATCGAACTCTGGTGTATACCGCAATCACCCGAGCGAGTCAGCACGTTGTAGTCATGGGTGATATTGACGCAGTTAGGGAAGCTATTGTGAAGCCACCGAGTGCGACTCATAGGCTCGTTGGACTTGGAAATTTTTTGGATGAGGTATTGGGCAATAAGCTTCATTGTAAGTGACCATACAGTAGTTACGCAATTTATACAGCTCACATTTTTCGAGAAGCGCGTTAGACTAAGAAATGACTTATTTGTATTGGCTTATCGATAAGTTTTCTTCACCTAACCCAAAGTGCTTGAGCCTGACAAACCGTACGATATTTCA
Source organism: Vibrio sp. V33_P6A3T137 (assembly GCF_009904835.1). Taxonomy (NCBI): domain Bacteria; kingdom Pseudomonadati; phylum Pseudomonadota; class Gammaproteobacteria; order Vibrionales; family Vibrionaceae; genus Vibrio; species Vibrio sp. V33_P6A3T137. Next base: position 24,480 of record NZ_WXWK01000094.1, read on the forward strand.
GAATATTGATAGATACTATAGTTGGTTTCCAGTTCAATATCTATTAACCATCGAAAATCACATTAATCCAGACTCTGAATATCTACATTGGACTTGCGTGACCTTGTTAGTCTAACTGCTCTACGGATTGGTTCAACATAGTGGTTGTATAAGCCAGAGTAAGAAGCGTACTCATCAGGGATACCAAACTCTAACTTAGTTTCTTTATTTGGATGATACTGACAACCAAACAATCGATCCCAAAATGAGAACAAAAACCCAAAGTTCTTATCATAGTGTACTGGGTTGCTACTATGATGAAGCTGATGGTAACTTGGGCTAACAAAAATATCCCTCAGGATCCTCGGATATCTTATATTAACGTGCGAGTGTTGCAAATTTAGGCCAAGAACCAAGAATAGGAACATAAATAAATTCTGTCCTGCAAAAGTGATAGCCAAGCTTTGACCATCAAAGAAAGAATTAAATAAACCACTGTATAACCCTAATAAACCACTGGTAACGATAATATAACACGCTTGGTTAACTGGATGAGAGCGATAGGCTGTTAACGGATTCAAAGTGACAGGAACATGGTGCACCTTATGAAACTCCCATAAAAACCTTACTCGATGAGCTAAATAGTGCTCCAGAAACGTACCGAAATCGAATACCAAAATTGCACCGATTGTGTATATTAAGGAGATTAACAGTGTTGGTTCAAACATGCCATGAGTATTAAAATTAGTAGTTATTACATCTAAAACAGTTGATTTGATGATAATGGCAAGTCCAAAAATCGAGCTATATACAAACC